>JAERRQ010000387.1 GCA_016735355.1 Desulfobacterales bacterium
GTAAGGGTTGAATACATGTGACACCTATGACTCCTGTCTTTTAAAATTTTCAGATTCGAGAAAATACGGAAACCTATATCGCCAATTTTGATGCCAAAAATGACGATATAGCTTACATTTCGCACGACCAGAAATAATTTTATAGATTTTAGCGGAGAGACGTTCAGAACATTCCTAACATACTGATATGATAACGCATAAAAAATATCTAGACTTTACCCTTTAATTGCTTTATAACACCTCTTAAACACGATATAGGGGGCGCTATGGAGCAATTTGAAACACGGTTCAAGCAGGTTGATGTGTTACCACTGGTCAAGCATTACATGGATAAACTTGATTTGTGCAATCTCTTCACAAAATATGTCCCGGCCGCAGCCGGTAGTCTTGCGGACCATGCTCAAAGCCTATGCATATTAACGGCAAACATTATATGTGACAACAAGCCGCTGTACAAGGTTCAAGATTGGCTGAGTCAATATTCCGATGGTCTTGTCGGAGAGCCTGTAGGGGCGAACCTTTTCAATGATGACCGACTCGCCAGAGCCCTTTCGGTGCTTTTTGATTCAGACCGCCATTCGATGATGACCGATTTGTCCGGTAACGCCATTGCCGTTCACAAATTGTTGACAGATGAAATTCATAATGACAGCACAACTGTGACATTCATTGGAAAATACGATACGCCCGATCCGCAAGCCGTTAAGCTCAAGCGTGGTCACAACAAGGATTTTAGGCCCGACTGCAAGCAGGTCGTATTTGGTTTGAATATCACGGCAGATGGCCATGTGCCCATAAGCTATAAGCTTTTTGACGGCAATACCACGGATGATGTCACGCACATACCGAACTGGAACGCCCTGCGCACATTATTGGGAAAAGAGGACTTTATTTACGTCGCCGATTGCAAACTGTGCAGCCACAAAAATCTGATCCATCTTGACCTGAATGACGGCCTTTTTATTACCATTGTTCCGAAGAACCACAAGGAAGTAAAGCAGTTTTTAAAGCATCTGAGGAAAAAAGATGTACAATGGCAAGACGCCTTTGAAGTCGAAAGCTCACGCAAAAAGGGCAAAATCAATGTCTACAAAACTTATGAATCTGAACGGACAAAAGACGGGTTCCGCATCATTTTTGTTCATAGCAGCTCAAAACAAAAAGACGATGAACAAAGAAGGCAGAAGAAAATAGATAAGACCATTTTGCAATTAGAGGAGCTGGCACCGAAATTAAACGCGTATCATTTAAAGGCCAAAAAGGAAATAAAGGCGACGGTTGACGATATTTGCAAACCGATCAAGGGGTTGATCGACGTTAAGATATTAAGCACCCGCAAGCAGATTAAAGTAAAAGTTTCACCGGGCAGGCCTTCTTTGACAAAAAGCGTTTATAAATACAAATGGAAGTTCACATACGATATTCAATGGGAATTAAATGAGCAGGCTCTTTCCGAGGCGTCTAAAACAGATGGGATTTTTCCTTTGATTAGCAATACGGTTCTTAACGCCAGTGATGTATTGAGAAAATATAAAGACCAGCCGTTTCTTGAAAAACGCATGTATACCAAAAAGACAGTTCTGGAAGTCGCTCCTGTTTTTCTTAAAAAAGAGAAACGTATTGAAGCCATGCTCTTTCTATATTTCGTGGCCCTGATGATCGTGTCGCTCATCGAACGTAAGATTCGGATGAATATGGCAAAGGAGGAAATAGAGAAGCTGCCGATTTTGCCGCAGGGCATGAATACTAAAAAGCCGACATGGAACAATATCCGATATTTTTTTCGAAATGTTCACTATTCGGAAATACTCCGAGATGGCAAATGTATACAAGCACTGGTGAAAGGGCTCAGTGCCTTGCATGAACAGATCAACTGGC
Organism: Desulfobacterales bacterium; assembly: GCA_016735355.1. Taxonomy (GTDB): domain Bacteria; phylum Desulfobacterota; class Desulfobacteria; order Desulfobacterales; family BuS5; genus BuS5. The sequence goes on from JAERRQ010000387.1 coordinate 1,879, forward strand.
TTTTAGAAGTTCCCGACTGGCGGTATGGAACCCTCCATGGTAGCTGGTGGCGGTTTAATGTGACATAATCAATTTATCATTAAATTTGGCGGGAATATTCATAAATTATTTTCAAGACTCGCGAAATGTAAGGTTTAAGTTACATTTCGCACCTTTGATAGCACAATATATTGTGAAATTAAATTGACTGCTCACCATATGATGTGTTTTCGAATGCTGAACTTTTTTGGTTATAGAAGTCCAAATATTTTATGCATCTATATGTTGATATAATTTGTATAATAATACAATATGTGGTGTTATTAATTCAAAAAATATATGCTTGAAGGTGCGAAATGTAAGTTGTAGCGCTAATTGTTGCCTTTTCTGCTTTTGCCATGCCCATTAGAAGATCCATCTGAATA
>JAERRQ010000097.1 GCA_016735355.1 Desulfobacterales bacterium
GAGAAGATGCTGGCCAATAAACTGCTCACAGACAGGACCGGAATTGACCAGCTTAACTTTATCCGCGCTTGCAATATCAACATAATTCATCCCGCAGGCTGCCGTGAGCAGCCCAACATCTAAAAATAACGGCTTCTGGATCTTTTCGTTGCTTTCAGCCCTTAACGGCAGCCCGTTTGCACCGCTATCGTAAACCGGCGCGAATACCCTATCCAGGGCCAAAAGATGCTTTTAATTCATATGGGGGCTGCTTCGTGCTTGACCGAATGATAAGAGCCGTATGAATCGAGAGTTCTGTGAGAAGCTTGGGGGGCGGTTCCCCTTGCTTACTCGACCGATGCGTTCAACGCCGACCCGCGAGAACGTGCGTTTTTTCGAGATTAACCCCAAATCTTAGCTACGCTCAAAGTTGGTTGCCAGTCCGTTGGCGGGCGGGTTAACTTTGGCGTTATCCAAGATGCAATGAATTATTGACTTGTACATGGAAAAGATGTACATTAAAAATATGAAATACGATTGGAACCCAGAAAAAAATGAATGGTTAAAAAAAGAAAGACAACTATCTTTTGAACAGGTAATTTTCCATTTGTCCCAAGGTGATGTATGGAAAGTTGCAGATCATCCAGACCAACAAAAATATCCCGGTCAAAAGATATATTTTGTAATCATTGAAGATTATATCTATATGATTCCGTATATTATCCAAAAAGAATACATATTTTTAAAAACAATTATCCCGAGCAGAAAAGCCACAAAGGCTTATCAAAAAGAACAGGGAGAGGAAAAATGAAATATGATGATGAAGAAAAAAATATCATAGATGCTTATGAAAGTGGAAAAATGAAACTTTCTACACCATCGAAAAAAAAATTAGAAAATATTAAAGTTATAGCCAAAAATACTTTTAAAAAAGATAAAAGAATTACAATAAGACTTTACGCTCACGATTACAAAGGAATCCAAAAAAAAGCATTGGAAATGGGTATCCCCTATCAAACTCTTATTTCAGGCTTAATTCACAGATACGTTGAAGGGGAATTGACCTCAAAGAATGGATAACCAATCGTTTCAACCGTTGTAAACCTTCTCGCAGGCTCAATGTTGAGTTTTATTTTTCACTGCTTGAGTTTGTCCATAATATGAAAAAGCGGGGGAAGTTTTTGTTGGAATCTTTGCTTGGCCTACTTTTGTGCTAACAACTTGGAATCCATTATGAGCCATATATTTTTATCCGGACAATAATAATCTTCATTCGCTATCAATGAATTATATCAGACCGTTAAAAGCCTTGACATAATTATGCCGGATATGTGTATACCAAACATGGGTAGTGAGTAGTAATATGAGGTGGGAGCTATTTTGTCCCTATTACTTAAGGTTGTTTTAAATAATCAAAGAACTTTTGAGATTAATAAGTTATAAGGGAGAAAAAAATGAAAAAAATTTATGTTTTTACGATTATGATTCTACTATCCTTTGCTGATATTTCTCAGGCCGGATTATTTGATTCTATTGTTAAAGGAGTCATGGGCAAATCCAGTCAGGAAACAGATATAAATACCACTACAATAGATAATGACAAAATAATTCCGGGCTTAAAAGAAGCTCTTACAATAGGAACACGCAACGCGGTCGATACTGTTTCAAAAATAGACGGTTATTTCGGCAACAAGGATATTGAGATTCTGATGCCCGAAAAAATGCAGATGGTAGCTACTATTTTAAAACAAGCAGGATTGAATGACCATGTCGACAATTTCATACTCAGTATGAACCGAGCCGCAGAAAAGGCAGGTTCAAAGGCAGCCCCTTTGTTTGTTGATGCCATAAAAGAGATGTCCGTTAAAGATGCCGGGAATATCCTTAACGGAGGAGATACTGCAGCAACAGACTATTTTAGAAATAAAACCTCGGACAAAATTTATGAGGCATTTAAACCAACAGTTTCATCCAGCATGAATGCAGTTGGTGTGACACGCTCATACAAAGAGATGATGAATAAGTATCAATCCATAATCACCACCACCAATATGCCTTTTATCGACAAATACTCTCTTGATCTGGATAACTATGTAACTGACGAGGCCATAAACGGGCTTTTCTACATGGTAGGCCAGGAAGAAAAAAAAATCAGGACAGAGCCTGCCGCACGGGTCACTGATCTGCTTAAGACAGTCTTTACCAAGTAAATTAGGGGAACTTACAGAAAATAATCGATGCATCCTGCTTGCCCTTTTGTCCGTCCAGTGCCCTTATAAATATAGATTTCCATTTATAATTATACCGCTTTTATCTCTGTGCCGGCATCACCGGCAACGGCGGCGTCAATCTCTTTCACGGAACATATAACAGCTCTTTTCCCCGGATTAATGATAAACTGCACGGCCGCCTCAATTTTAGGCCCCATTGAGCCGGCAGGAAAATGCCCCTCCTGCATATATTTATCCGCTTTTTTAGGGGTTAGTTTGCGAAGGAATTTTTCATCGGCCCTGCCGTAATTCAGCGCTGCGCCCCTGACATCAGTAGCAATTACAAAAATATCCACTCCCACCTCATCGGCAAGTTTGGCGCTGGCCAGGTCTTTATCGATAACCGCATCAACACCACAAAAAGTGCGGCCCTCACGTATCACCGGGATACCGCCGCCCCCGCAGCAGATAACGATGAAACCCATTTGAATAAGTTTTTTTATTTCATTTTTTTCTACTATGCTTACCGGCTTGGGTGAAACAACAACCCGGCGGTACCCTTTTGCTGTTTTGCGAGTAGTATAAGGGGCTGAGGCCGCCTCCTTTTTGGAGTATACCGGGCCGATCGGCTTGGAGGGATTCTGAAAAGCAGGATCTTTCTCGTCAACCACCACATAACTGATCAGGCTGACCAGGGGCTGAGCATGAATACCCAGTTTCATAAGCTGACTGTCGAGGGTCGATTCTATCATGTAACCGAGCTGGCCCTGGGTTTGCGCAACCAGAATTTCCAAAGGCAAAGGCCGGACTTCAGCACAAGATTCCTGCTGTAATAAGAGATTGCCAACCTGGGGGCCGTTCCCGTGGGTTATTATGATCCTGAACTTTTTTGAAAGCATGGCAATCTGGCAAACAGGTATCTTTAAATTATCAAACTGCTGTTCTATGCTGCCTTCCTGACCTTTGCCTATCAAGGCGTTCCCGCCAAGTGCAATCAGTAGAATTTTCTTTTCGTTTTTAATCTTCATGGCAATCTCATCAGGCTGTTCAGTTTACCGATAAGCGCCTCTTCCAGAGTTGGAGAACCGTGATCCTTGTATTCATAGCGGACACGCAGAGCAGGCTTTTTGATATCCAGGATCCGGCGCAGGTGGATCGGTGTGGCAAAAATAACAAGATCGCATTCAGCCTTGTCAATGGTGCGCTCCAGATCGTGAATCTGTTCCGGATTGTATCCCATGGCCGGCAGGACGGAATCAATATGCGGATATTTTTTGAAAGTATCTTTAAGAGTGCCGATGGCATAAGGCCTGGGATCAACAATTTTTGAAGCTTTATGCATTTTGGAGGCAATATAGCCCGCTCCGAATTTCATTTCACCGTGGGTCAGGGTTGGACCGTCTTCCACTACCAAAACCTTTTTATCACGGATCATTTCAGGCCGCTTAACTATTACTGGTGATTCAGCCATGACTATTTCAGCTTCCGGCGCATGAACTTTAATGTTCTTCATAACCTGGCTCACCCCTTCCTCCGGGGCGGTGTCCACTTTATTTATTATTGCTATATCGGCCATGATCATGTTGGTCTCACCAGGGTAATATAGAAGTTCGTGGCCTGCCCGGTGAGGGTCAAAGAGTACAATATGCACAGCGGGTGCGTAAAAGGGCGTATCATTGTTCCCCCCGTCCCATACAATTATATCAGCCTCTTTTTCCGCAGCTTTGAGAATTTTTTCGTAATCTATACCTGAATAGACCACAATTCCCTGTTCCACCAGGGGTTCATACTCTTCTCTTTCTTCAATTGTGCATTTATGTTTTTCAAAATCGCTGTATTCGGAAAATCTCTGAACTTCCTGGAGCCTTAAATCTCCATAGGGCATGGGATGCCTGACGGTTACAACCTTTTTGCCCTTTGTTTGCAGTATTTCGCAGACTTTGCGCGAGGTCTGTGACTTACCGCATCCGGTTCTCACAGCGCAAACCGACACAACCGGTCTGTTTGATTTAAGCATGGTGTAGGCGGCCCCGATCATGGTGAAATCAGCGCCTTCAGCCATAACAATAGAGGCCTTGTGCATTACATCCGCATGCGTAACATCGGAATAGGAAAATACAACCAGATCTACTTTATGTTTCCGTATCAGTCCGGCCAGCTTTTCTTCAGGGTATATAGGAATCCCTTCGGGATATAAGCCGCCGGCCAGTTCCGGAGGATAAAGTCTTCCTTCAATATCCGGAATCTGTGCTGCAGTGAAACATATAACCCTGTAGCGGGAATTATTCCTGAAATATACATTAAAATTGTGGAAGTCTCTCCCGGCCGCTCCCATGATGATCGCTTTTTCTATCATATTTATTCCTTTCCGGATATCCTTTACAAAACTGAATTTTCCTTATCATAATGAAACTACGCTTTCAATATACCCGGATTTGATTTTTTTTGGGAATCAATATAGATTTCTACATTATCCATAGCTCATTGAAATTATATTCATAAGATCTATGACCGCAAATGGCCGTTGGAATT
>JAERRQ010000080.1 GCA_016735355.1 Desulfobacterales bacterium
GAAGGGTTCGGGAAATTATCACCAAGTGTAAAGTGGAAGAATTATAGCAGAAGTGAGACATGACAAAGATAAACAGTATAGATTTTGATGCTCTTGTTAAAACGATTCAGGAAATCAATGGCGAGTTTGCCGCTCAAGCGAGCCGCGCTGTTAATGTGAGTCTCACCCTGCGCAACTGGTGTATTGGCGCGTATATTCACGGGTATGAGCTGAATGGAAGTGATAGGGCGCAATATGGTGAAGGATTATTGATAAATTTATCTGAAGAGCTTAAAAGATTGAAGGTCAGTGCCTGTGGAAAACGGCAGTTATACAACTATCTTCGTTTTTATCAGATCTATCCGCAGATTATGCAGTCAGTGACCGCAAAAGTGCAACAGCTTGATTTACAATTCAATAACTTCAATATTGAAAAAGTGCGGTCAACGACCGCACTTTTGGGTGTCGACCCTCAAAAACTTCTGAACAAACTTTCATATACTCACATCGAACAACTGCTTGGCATTGAAGATGATACTAAACGGGTTTTTTACGAAATTGAGGCTGCCCGGGGCAGTTGGTCTGTACGTGAGCTGAAACGCCAGATAAACAACCTGTATTATGAGCGGTCAGGTCTTTCGCTGAATAAAGAAAAACTTGCCGAACTCGCGCAGAAGAGCCCTGAGAAACAGACACCACAAATGGCGGTACGTGATCCTTAATATGCCAATAGGTAAACTTTTTAAAATCGAAAAAGGGCAACTGCAAAGTACAAAGTGTACCCCTGGTAAGTTTGATTTTATTACCGCTGCCGAAGATTGGAAAATTCATAATCAATATAATCATGAGTGTGAAGCTCTGATATTTGTTTGCAAAACATACGGCTGCCTCTTAAGGAGCTGTCCGGAGGAGCTGTCCGGAATTAAGTTGAACATTAACGAACATTTTTCCGAATTTTGGAGGTATTTACAATGGTTTCTCAAGAACTTGCAAAATTTATTTTAAAGACCGATTATCAAAATATTCCAACTGCTGCTTTACAAAAAGCAAAGGCCAGCCTGATTGACTCTGTTGGTACAATGCTGGCAGGTGCAAAGGAAGATGCAGGTAGCATAATAGTAAGATATGTTGAAAAGATAGGAGGAGCGCCGGCAGCAAGTCTTGTCGGGCATAAAATTAAAAGTTCGGTTTATAATGCTGCAATGGCTAACGGCACTATGGGACATGTTCAAGATTATGACGATATGAGTCCTACCTTAATTGGCCATCCCAGCATATCTGTATTACCGGCAGTTTTGGCTTTGGGAGAAGAACAGAAAATCAGCGGAGAAAAAATGCTTTCGGCTTTTACCATCGGGATTGAAGTAGAATGCAAAATTGGCCGGGGTACGATTCCTCAACATTATGAAAATGGCTGGCACCCTACTGCTACTATTGGTATATTTGGCGCTGCTGCTGCATCTGCCAAAATTTTGGGATTAAGTGAACAGGAAATTATTTATGCCCTGGGTATTGCGGGGAGTGAGTCTTCCGGTTTAAGGGAAAATTTTGGTACAATGACAAAACCTTTTCATGCCGGGCGGGCTGCTGCCAAGGGGATAATGTCTGCTATGCTGGCAAAGGAGGGCTTCACCAGTACCCCCAAAATATTTGAGGGCAAAGCCGGTTTTTGTAAGGTAATGGCAGTTGAATATGATGAAAATAAAATCATCGACCGGTTAGGAAATCCCTTTGATGTTGAAGATCCCGGCTTTACAATCAAGCCCTATCCTACCTGCGGGGCTGCTCATCCGGCTATTGATGCCGTTATTTCTCTTAGCATGGAACATGATTTAAAAGCAGATGAAATTCAACAGATTAAATGCGGAACGGTTCCGATTGGCAAGGATGTTCTTGTATATCCAAAACCTGCAACACCCCTTGAAGCGAAATTCAGCATGGAATATTGTTTAGCTGTCGCTTTGATTGAAAGAAAGGTCGGTTTTCCTCAATTCTCCGATGAAAAGATTAATGCTCCTGAAATCAAACAGCTTCTTGAAAAAGTGGATATGTATCTTGCTCCGGAAATGTCGGATTTGGGTTACCGTGGTACCTTTAACGCTGATATTAAAATAGTTTTAAAAGACGGAAAAGAATATAGCAAGAGGGTTGATCATGGCCTGGGAGATCCTGTAAACCCCTTGACTGAAGAGGAGCTTTTGGGAAAATATTCTGATTGTGCAGCCTTGGCACTTGATTCTGAAAAAATTAAAAGATCAAAAGAGATGCTCTCCGGTCTTGAAAAACTATCAGATATAAGCCTTTTGATGGACATATTGAGAGGTTAACCACCCACAAAAAGGAGAAAAGTTATGAAATTGCTTGAACCTTGTAAAATAGGCAACATGGAATTGAAAAACAGGGTAGTTCTTGCGCCTATGTCAAATAATTTAATGAAGGACGGATTTATTACGGAAAAAGCAATTAGATTTTATGAAAACATTGCAAAAGGAGGTGTTGGCTTAATAACCTGTGAAGATGGAATCGTTGATTTTCCATTAGGAAATAATGTCAAGTTTCCTGCTGCGATTGATGATGACAAGTATATCCCCATGTTAAAAAAATTAAATGACACGGTTCATCTCCATGGCGCCAAAACAATTATGCAGTTAGCTCATGGCGGCCGGCGAGCCGGTCGGGTGGCAAAAAAATCGGGTTGTCTCGATGTAACCAGGGGGCTTATTCCAGTGGGCCCATCAGAGGTCGCCCATCCTGCGCCCGGCTATGTTGTTCCCCAAGAGTTGAGTGTTGATCAGATCAAACATGTGGTGGAACAGTTTGGCCAGGGAGCCAGAAGGGCTATGGAAGCAGACTTTGACGCTATAGGACTTCACTGTGCCCATATGTATTTATGCGGCGAATTTTTATCACCCTGGGCAAACAAGAGAAAAGACGCCTACGGCGGAACTTTTGAAAAACGATTAACATTTGTATTGGAAGTTATTGAACGGATCAGAAAAGAAGCCGGTAACGACCATCCAATTATTATAAGAATGAACGGCATGGAACCCGATGGGGGTAATTCCCTTGCAGACATTCGTAAAATAGGGCAGGCTTTTGAAAAAGCAGGTGCGGATGCCATTCATGTTTCGGTCGGCTTTGCTGCCACGATCAAGGATCCGACATTTATTCCTTCCATTCCTTCAATGCGTCTTGATGACGGCCCCATTGTTCATCTGGCGGAAAATATTAAAAAGGGTGTTCAAATACCGGTTATCGCAGTTAACAAGATCAGAACCCCGCAATTTGCCGAAAAGATTCTGCAGGAAGGAAAAGCCGACATGATCGCTTTGGGCCGGACGCTTGTAGCTGACCCGAATTTTGTCAATAAAACTATTGAAGAAAAATATGATGATATTCGTCCTTGTATTTCCTGCTGCCAGGGATGTATTCAAAATGTTGTGGAAAAAGATCTGCCCATGAGATGCACGGTAAATCCCATGGCTGGAAGAGAAGGAGAATTCAAACTTGAAAAGGCTGACAAGCAGAAAAAGGTTTTGATTGCAGGTGGCGGCCCTGGAGGATTGGAATCGGCAATTATTGCTGCTAAAAGAGGACATGCTGTAACAATCTATGAAAAACGTAACAAGTTGGGGGGGCTGTTGATTGAGGCGGCTATTCCTCCCCATAAAACCGATATTAACCGGCTGACTGATTATCTTACCAAACAGGTTGATAAACTGGGCATCAAGGTAGTCTTAAATACCGAGGTTACCCCGGCCATTGTTAATGATGAAAAGCCGGATGCATTAATTATTGCTGTGGGAGGCGATAACCTAATACCTTCAATCCCCGGAGTAGAAAATGAAATTGTAGTTTCGGCTCTGGATGTTCTTAATCAGAAAGTTGAATTGGGTAAAAATATTGTTATTATCGGCGGCGGTCAAACTGGACTGGAACTGGCTGAATTTTTGGGAGAAAATGGCAAAAAACCAATAGTTATTGAAATGCAGAACAATGTCGGTGCCGGCATGCCTTCCCAGGTAAAAACACCGCTTCTGTTCAGCCTTGAAGATTTTGGCGTAAATATTATAACAATGGCAGAAGCAAAAGAGATTACAAAAGATGGCGTTATGATTACTCAAGGGGGGCAGGAACGACTT
>JAERRQ010000202.1 GCA_016735355.1 Desulfobacterales bacterium
ATGAGTTACTTATTTGCATACTGCAGCAGGAGCTGAAATGCCAATAGCGTACGAATTCTGAAAACCCGGTAAAATCGGTGGGATTTCTCACAACCGATTTTATCTTTACCAGCCGAACCGCCGTATACGCGATCCGTATGTACGGTGCTGTGGGAGGGCTCCTCAGTGATGGGGAGTCCTATCCCTATAGATGGCTTTAATTTGTCAACAATGAAATGGCTTTCACTCTTTATCACAAACAAATGATCTTCTTACCATCTTTCATTTTGCCTCTTATTTTTTCCATATGTCTTAAGGTTGCGATTTCTCTCTGCAAGTCGCTTAATTTAAGATTAACTTTTTCTGCCAAAACCTCTGTCTCTACTCCGTCTGTCTCCTCCAATATTTTTAGAATTTTTTCCTGAAGTTCAGTTATGGTAATTTCTTTATCTGAAGCTGATTTTGCAATATAAGTCGCCCAAGGATCACAAATTTTGGCGGGAGATAAAACATCCATATAACAATCCTCGCACAATATCTGTCCATGATATCCCATCTCTTCTCCCTTTTTAATTGGATTTCCACACCTACCACATTTCATTTTTATCTTCTCCCTAAAATTGTATAGAAGAAATGGTCTTAGAAATTTCTTCTCTTTTGCCTATCTTGTCACCTATTGATCTAAAGCTTGGGAAGAGCCCCACTATAGGAGATTTAATAAGTGTTTCTCCATCTAACGCCGCTAATAACCGGCTGGCGGGTACAACCGGCAAAGGCTGAAAAGTGAATAAAGTTTGTAAACCAAAATGTTTCAAAAAGAGCCGCTGTAAGCCAGTCCGAGTTAATTTGTCTTGTTCGGCGTATAAATCTCATTGCACCATCAATGTCTCTTACCAAGCATGCACGTCGCCGCCTTCAACATTTCTGGTGGGGTATAATCTTGAATCCGCCTCCAACTTTTTCTACAGTCCACCGGCCTTGTGTGTTGGATACACTCCAACGATCTCTTCCAGCCTGTTGGACGTGCCAAACAGGGCTATTGAGGGAGGGTGGGTTGGGGCAGCGCTTTGTCACTTGTTTAGTCTCTCTGCGGTTCTCTGTCTTGTATCCATAGCCATAGCCTCCGGTACCGCGGCATTTGCCCAGATGTGGGTCACCTTTGGCCCAATCCGTCTCGTAATCGATTTGGGTGCAAGGTACCGGTACATTACGATTAGTGGTTACATAATCTGTATAGGTCTTTCCTTTCAAATGTTGATATACAGCGTAAACTATATCTTTGTGTGATGTTTGCAGCCCAGTATAATGTGGAGGAGTCGGACCAGGATGTGGTCCACCAATATCAAATGGGCAGTCGATTTTTCCTTGTAGACAAAGAAATCCAATCACTAAAGCCCCGACCACGCAACATCCTAAGATGACTCGCCAAAGCTTGATTGCAATTGCGAGGAAGATTATCCCTCCGATAATAACAAAAATGAGTTGTTCGTCAGACATGAGATTTGTCCTCCTTTCCTTACGGTAGCTCTTGAGCGCCGACGTGCTGGTCACCTGCACCAAAAGCCAATGAGGACTTCGCAAAAGCAAAGTTTTGGCCTGAAATGGCAAAAGAAAAAAACGCCTAGGCTTTTGGTGTCAGGTGCACTGGCTGGTTGGGCGATGTTGTCCGCTTAGAAATCTGTTGAATAAATTATTTCAGTGATGTAAACACTCTGCATGCCGTCTAATTAGTTTCTTTTGTAATATTATCAATTCTCTCTGAGACTTTAAAATGTTTTTCTGTTCATAACCAATTTTTTGACTGAATTCCAAAGCGGATTCCAAATAATCTATGGCAGTTGAAAAATCTCGCAGTTTCGCTGATATCTCTTCAATACAATTACTACGTTTGCGTGATATATTGGAAATGGAAGCAGACAAGCCTAATAGAGCTTCGATACTAGGCTTTACTATGGCAGATTCACCATACGCCTTAAAAGCGGCCCCCCAGTTACCACGAGCAATCGCTTGATTTGCTAATTTCATAAATTTTTCTGCAATCTTTTTATCTTCATCAGAGGAAGTGTGGAATCTTCGTAAAAGCTGAGAAATGTTGGTAAGTTCCTCCTGTGAAAGATGATTGTTTTGGTTCGATTTTTCAGCATTCACCTGCAAGGGAAAAACAATAAACACAATTGAATATATCAATGCCTGTGCAAAGTTATTGATAGATTGGCGTTTTCTATTAAAAGTCATTTAATCACCTCAATCGTTCCAACACTTTTACCATCCCCTTTACGAGATTTGATAAGATACTCATATATACGAGTCCACGCAGCGATATCTGTAACAGTAACACATCCTGCTGAAATTCGGCCAGGGTGAAGAAAACGGTCACCGCTATGTCCAATCCTAAACCAAGTTTTAGCATACTTTGATAGAGCCTGATAACCTATGCCTAATGAATGGACTTCATAAGGAATTTCCAAATTATGTTTACCTACAGGAACTGGATTTTCTGTCATTGTTTTAGTATTAATCGGACCCAAATTTCCATACCATAATTTACCTGTCGTAATATTAAACTTAACGGTTGCTGCTCTATCATCAGCAATTCCCGATTGGAGCCAGAATGCCCTAAAATAGCGAGGTAAGGAATTTGCCTTTCGTAAACTTTTTCTTAAATTTAGTCCAAAACCGATGGCATCTGCTATTTTTTTATATTTTTTCTGGACAAAAACGTAAAGATTTTTTATGTACGTATGAC
>JAERRQ010000054.1 GCA_016735355.1 Desulfobacterales bacterium
ATGAAACCATTCATAAGGGACGGACGTTGATGGAGGTTTTCAGGGGCAAAATAACGCAGGCTGACTCTAAAAACTATCTCTGGTTTAACGGCAGGCTTAAACCTGTTAAGGAGGCATTCGTACCTGTAACTGACCAGGGGCTCTTATTCGGATTCGGGTTTTTTGAAACCATCAGGGCCGATAAAGGGAAATCGCTTTATCTTGATGAACATATAGCAAGATTTAATAATACCTGGGAAAATCTTTTTGAAAACAGACCGCCTGATCTCACGTGGAATTCGATTATTAATGAGGTTATCTCAAAAAACAGGTTAACTGATAAAACTGCGGCAGTCAAGATTCTTGCCACCCGGGGAGACAGGGAAACACCCCCATTTAATAACACCATTATGGTAATGGCCAGGCCCTATACCCACAGGCTTGCGGGAAAAAAATCGCCTGGGATTAAATTATTAACATATCCCGCAGCCCGTCAGTCTCCCCTTGCTTCTCACAAGACACTTAATTATTTGTACTATCTTCTGGCCGGCAGATGGGCAATAAAAATGGGGGCGGACGAAGCCCTGATATTAAATCCGGACGGAACAGTTTCTGAAACCAACACAGCCAATATAATGCTGATTTCGGATAAAAAAGTATTCATCCCTTCTTCAGCGCATGTTTTGCCTGGTATAATGCAAAAAACGCTTTGCGGCGTTCTTGTTGAATGGGGATATAAAATTGAAAACAAAGTTGTAACGCCTGAAGACCTTTTGTCAGGGAAAGAGGTTATTATATCCAACTCTTTGATGGGGGCGGTTCCTGTTTTAAGCATAGACAATCACAACCTGCCCGGTCCGACGGATTTATGTGAACGCATAAATAAAGCATATAAAAAAGGCGGCTCTATTGAGCCGCCCCGTTGATAAGAAATTGGAATAAAGATTAATTAATAGTAATCTGGTTCGGTTTCTGCTCTTCAGGTTTCGGTATTTCAATCTTGAGTACGCCTTCCTCATAATCCGCACTTATTTTATCAGCAGTAACTGAAGCAGGCAGGGTGAAAGATCTCATAAATGAGCCGCGTACCCGCTCTCTTTTATAGTAATTTTCCTCCTTGATTTCATTATCATCGACCCTTTCACCCTTAAGGGTCAGCACTCTGTCTTTATAATCTATGCTGATATTTTTTTTATCGACACCCGGAAGATCGGCCTTTATTACTATACTTTCATCATTATCAATAATGTCAACGACTGGATTCCAGCTATGACCTGTAAGTTCATCATTTGCAGCACCGCCTTTGAAGAAAGTGTCATTGAACATCCGGTTAATACGATCCTGCAGGACAGGCAGATCACCCAAACGGTTCCATCTGGTAAGTTCCATTATAATTACCTCCTTTTATTTGATATATTTAATATGTTTCATTAAACATCATTTTCTCTTGCTTTTAAAATAAACATTATTTATATTGCGTCAATATTAATTTTTATTTTTTTATTTCATTACTATAATTAATTAGCAATTTTTAGTAATATTAAAAAAAATTGCGGGATGACCATGAAAAAAAACAAACACCCTAATCAAATTATTTCATTACCAGGTCCCTCCACCTCAGACCTGAGAGGCCGTCAATCGGTAAGAGCCACATTTAAACTGACGGCCAGGGCTATCAGTGTTTTAAACACAGTTTCAATTCACTTGGGCATAAAACAAAAATCCCTGTTTGATCATCTTATGGAAGACCGTCAAACATTGCATGTGATTGCCAAAAAACTTGAACTGCGGCATTTTAATGCCATGCAGCGTATTCAGAAAACATTTGTTTTGAGCAGAAAAACACTTGCTTCGCTCTGTAACGCAGCTGAAGATTCAGGAGCGCCGCGGGATGCACTTGTGGAATATTCGATTTACAGACTTGAATCCGTCATTTCAGATGAACTGAAAAAGCAAAAAATAAGAAAGCAGATTCAAAGCGGGCTGGTAGAACAAATGAATAATATGAAAAAGATGCTCAAAGATTCACAAAAAATGCTGGGAAATGCCGACCCTCTTTGCAGAAGTCTTGAAACCATGGTAGACGCCTGTATAAGTGTATATAATGATTTAGAGTTATTTATTGACAAAGGAAAAATAATAGAAGAATTTGATTATCTTTCTTCTTGATATCAAGACTTAACCCTTTCAGGGTGGGCGGCAAAAAAACTGCGGATGCTCCCTATGAATATATAATGACCTGGATAACCTTAATACTATGCTCGGGATTTTTCTTTTCACTTAACCATATAGTAAGAAAAAGAATACTGGAAAATGCCGACGTAACCGATATGATGATTTTAACAGGCAGTTTCGGTTTTTTTTGCCTGATTCCATTTGCAGGAGAGGTTGATTTTGGAATCTCATCAGCCACTATAATCCTTATTTTGATAAATGCCGTCTTTGCGTTCACAGGATCATACTTGCTTAATATAGCATATAAACACTGTGAAATATCAACGGTTTCACCGTTGCTCAATTTCAACCCGCTTTTAGTGATTCTGCTTTCACACCTCCAGCTGGGGGAGGTATTAAACGGCCGGCAGTGTGCCGGAGTGCTGTTGATTTTATTAGGCGGTTATATAGTTACTCTCAAGGAAATAAAAAACTTTTTCAATCCCTTTACCGCCCTGCCGGCCAAATATTTTCTTATTGTGCTGGCTACCCTGGTTTTATGGAGTTTTTGCCCGGTGATAAACAGAGTCGTATTATTTGAAACAGATGTCATGACGCATCTGTTTTTCTTTGCAATGTTTATCTTTATTATCCAATTAGTTTTAATCATTGCCCTTAACAGGTATAATCGTGTGGTATCATTGGCAAAAAAGCAGTGGTTACTTATTGCTATAGCTGGAGGCTTCTGGATTATCAGTGATTTTCTGCATCTTAAAGCGCTTGCGGTTCCGGCTGCTGTTGTTTCACTGGCCATACCGGCCAAACGTTTGTCAAACCTTTTGACGGTTGTGCTTGGAGGGGCTGTGTTTAAGGAAAAGAGCCTGGTTGTTAAATCAACGGCCTGCATCTTCATGATTGCAGGTTTGTTTATTATTGGTATAAATTAAATGACTTGTCGCAAAACAAACGGGGTAAACCTGCCTGAAACGCTTCGAAAAAAATATGATCGGCTCAGACAGATCATAATTAAGGCCGGAGATGCTGCAATAGGATTTTCAGGCGGTGTTGACAGTACTTTTTTATTGAAGGTATGTTCGGAAATTCTTGGAGAAAGAGCGCTGGCAATAACCATTAGATCAGAGGTGGTTCCTGCAAACGAGGTGGATGTTGCCCATGATATGGCTGAGAAGATGGGTGCCAAGCATATCATCTTGAAAGAAAATGTGCTTGAGCTGCCGGGATTTGTTCAAAATCATCCGGACAGATGCTATATATGTAAAAAAGCAATTTTCTCACAAATCAAAAAAAAAGCGGAACTGTACGGAATCCGCCATTGTTTTGATGGCAGCAATATTGACGATGCCGCGGATTTCAGACCCGGGCGAGTCGCCCTTAACGAACTATGTATCCGCAGTCCCCTGGCAGAAGCCGGATTTCTTAAAAGCGATATTCGAGCTGTATCCGAAGCGCTTAAATTGCCGACATGGAACAAGCCGGCGTTAGCCTGCCTGGCAAGTAGGTTCCCCTATTATACTGAAATAACAGGGGATGCATTAAAACAAGTGGAAAATGCCGAAGCATTTCTCGGAAAACTCGGAATGCGTCTTTTCAGGGTAAGGCATCATGATATATTAGCACGAATAGAACTGGGAG
>JAERRQ010000151.1 GCA_016735355.1 Desulfobacterales bacterium
CTCTGGCCGGAGAGATTGCTTCAAAAGCAAATGTAAAAAAACTTGTACTTACCCATTTTTATCCGACCTGCGATGAGTATGATATTGAAAAAGAGTGTCGTAAAAATTATGACGGACAGGTTATTCTGGCTGAGGATCATTTGAGAATCAGCATTCCTGCTTGTAAAGGCCGAAAAAAAAATGAAATATTATCCTGTTAATCTTGACATAAATGGTGAAAAATGCCTGGTCGTAGGAGGGGGTTCGGTAGGCAGTCGAAAAATAAAAACACTTCTCGACTGCGGCGCCATGGTTACAGTTATAAGCCCGGTGGTTACACAAAAAGTACAAAACCTCGCCGATAACGGTTTTATAATGTTAAAAAAAAGATCTTACCGGACATCCGATATTGACGAAAAAACCTTCCTTGTTATCGGAGCAACCGACAATGATAATTTAAACCGCCTGATACATAAAGATGCGGAACATTTTAATATGCTTTGTAACATAGCTGATCGGCTTGAGGTGTGTAATTTTATTCTGCCGGCCATAGTTAACAGGGGCGACCTGATAATAGCCGTTTCAACTTCCGGCAAGAGCCCGGCTTTCGCCAAAAAGTTGAGGCAGCGCCTTGAAAAAGAGTATGGTGATGAATATACGGAATTTCTAAAATTAATGGGGGCTATTCGGGAGAAACTGTTAAGCGGCGAGCACGAACCCGAAGAGCATAAACATCTTTTTGAAGAAGTTATATCCAAAGGGCTGATTGAGATGATCAAGGATGGAAAAGAAGATAAGATTGACGTACTTCTGGGCGAGATATTCGGAAAAGAATATAGACTGAGCAGTCTGAAAAAAAAAATTGAATAGAGCTTATCACCTGAATAATTTTACTACCTTATCAAGAATTATCTTAAACTTATCAACAACTCCCTTAATGCCTTGAATTCATCTTTTATAAGCTGCTTCATATCATCCAAAGATTCGAGTACGGCTTTTCCGGGAGGGAGATCATCATTATTATGTGCCTGCTCAACTATTTTTTTCTTGATCTCAGGCGCCCCGGTATGTCCGGTTTGTTCCACGGCCACTGTATCTTTTTGTATCATTTTTGACTTCAGTTCTGAAAAATCCCTGGCTCTTGAGGCAAGAATTATTTTCTTCTCAACATCAGTCATGTTTTTGGATATAATAATTTTTTCAAGACTTTTATATGTTAATATCAAAAGTTTTATTGCATCCGGATGAGCATTTACTTTTTTATCTTTGATATATTTCCCTAGCGAACCAAGAAGCTTTAAAAACATCAGTATAATTTTGTCATTTTTATAAAAGGTGGCCTGCAACCTGTCGATCTGTTCTATAAATTCTATCAACACATCATCAGTAATCTCCCAGTCTATCGAGAGTACTATTATTTTGAGCCATTTCAATGGTGAACCATCCAAAGAAGATTCACCCTCAGCAAACATTTCGTTTTCCTTAAAAAAATCTTTCATACGACTTTCAAATTCACTGCGAAAACCGCTCTGTTTTTTTTTATTCAATTAACCGCCTCCTGTGTTAATCTCTTTCCACTGAAATCATGCTCAGTTAGAAGGGCCGCCAAGTAATTTTGCTGTTTTTCCGACAGCCTCATCTACTTTTAATCGTAAAAAACCCAAGGAGACATCATTACCGAATATAGTTATAAGCAAAAAATCGGGCAGAACCTTGCTGAAATGTATGTTCTCTTTTTTCCCTTTATGAAAAAGTAAAGAGAATTCCTCTTCCCCGACAATTTTTGCCATGGCGGCAACCGCTCCGAAATTACCAGCCGCTAATGCTGCCAGAGAATAGACGTCATGATTTACATTTCCGTTGTCCAGGTTTGCGATTACATTTCCGGCCATATCTATGAGAATTACGCTTTTTATGCCGAGCTCCATAAGTTCTTCCTGCAAGACATGATCAATATCATCAAGCTGTTTTTGAGTAAGTATATAAGACAAGTATCCACCCCTAACCCGGATAAACCGGAATGTTCAATTAAGAAGTGCCGGTATTGTAGATGATTAAAAAATTACCATTTGAAATTAATTATCTGAAAATTGACAATCAATTTGAAAGAGCTGATTCTGCCAGGCGTATTTTTTGATTTTTTGATTTTTTGAATATAGACAGCAAAATTTATGCCAAACATAGGGCTTGCTTAATAATGTCTGTTTTGTTCACAATCCGTATATAGATTTTTACATCAATAATTTTACTGTGTTATCGGTCAAAACCTGAGTATTGATACTACCAGTAGGCTTCCCCCGGATTTTTCTCTCTATTCTTGTGCCAAATTTTAAAATAGGGTAATTATCTGAAAATTTATAGCTCCTTTGCATAGCACAATATGGCATATATCTTGCTTATTTGTAAAACTATTGAAAAATCAAACAGCTCGGCTGGTAACAGCCAATAAGATTTTGACGAAAAATAAAAGAAAAAAGGAGCGCCAATGATTGCTGTTGAATCTGCAGGCTTAACAGATGTGGGGAAAAAGCGGAAGGGGAACGAAGATGCTCTTGTCCTGGATGATGCCCTGAGTCTATATATGGTAGCCGACGGTATGGGAGGGCACCTGGCCGGAGAGATCGCCAGCAACATAGTTGTAGATACAATCCCTGACTTTTTGCGTGATGTCCAAGGCGTTCAAGGGGAAACCTCAGATCTTGAAGATGAAAGCCTGTCAACAGAGGCGAAAAGACTGCTTTCCAGCATTGACCGGGCCAATCACGAAGTCTTTAGCAGCGCTCAGGAAAAGGAATCCTGTCGCGGAATGGGGACCACAGTATCAGCAATCTATTTTACAGACCAAACCTTTATTGCCGCCAATGTAGGCGACAGTCCAATATACCTGGTACATAACGGAGACATAGAAACTGTTTCTGTGCCGCATACTGTTCTGGCACAACAGGCTGCACTGAATCCTGACAAGGCGGAACGTTTTGAGAGCAGGTATAAACATATCCTTACAAGGGCGATCGGAGTTAACGAAAGCGTTCAGTCCGATATCTGTGAAAGCCAGTCTTTTAAGAATGATATTTTTATACTCTGCTCAGACGGTCTTTCCGATAAGGTTTCTCCGGAAGAAATACGTGACGTGGTAAACATTCAATCACCCGCAAAAGCCTGCCATACACTGGTGGAGATTGCAAACAAGCGGGGGGGGGATGATAATATTACCGTAATAGTAGTGAAAGTGATCAAAACAAGAAAAAAAGGTAAATGCAGAATTGTAAAACTATTTTCGCGAATTGCCGATGGTTTGAGTAATATTCCGTTAATAAAAATATTTAAAAAATGAGAGGATTTTTTTGTTATGCCGACCCTTATATTAAAGTTTAAGGATAAAGTCATCAAAGAGTTCGCCTTGGATAAAGGCACAAACATTACCATCGGACGACATGATAAAAATGATGTGGTAATCGACAACCTGGCAGTTTCCGGATACCACGCCAAGGTGGATTCGGTTGGCGCAGGGTTTCTACTTACAGACCTGCAGAGTAAAAACGGAACATTTGTCAATGAAAAGAAAGTCAATTCCCATTATCTTAATAACAACGATGTTGTGCTTATAGGAAAGCATTCACTTGCATTTGCTTACAGAGCAAACGAATCCAAGCCCGATGAGACTGTTGCCGACATGGATCGTACTATGGTAATGGACACAGGCAAGTATAAAGAGATGATGAACAAAAACGAGCCTGAAAAACTTAAAAACAAAGAAGGTTCCCTTTCAATTCTATCGGGCAACAAGGAAGAGATACTCTTAACCAAAAAAATTACAAGAATAGGCAAGGCCGGTGATAGTGACATTATTGTCGGAGGGTTGCTGACAGGCAAGACAGCCGCCACCATAAGCAAGAGACCAGGCGGTTATTTCTTAAGCTATGTTGAGGGTATGAACAAGCCAAAAGTGAATGGTGATCCTATGACCGGATCCATCCAGCTGCAAGAGTTTGATATGATTTCCATCGGTTCAGGAAAAATGCAGTTTATTTACAAAAATTAGAATATGGGATCTTGTAGGTTACTCTGGCAAACACACCGCTGTTTGCCAGCACTTGCACTACAATTACTTAAGGGGCGCAGGATCAGGTCTCAACATTTGACTGCACGTTTTAAAGTGCCAAAAGTTGAAATATAGCCCCGCCGCGTCTGTGTTTTTATTACTTGAGCATTGGGTCGCTGCTTGATAAAATCAGTACTCTGCTGCATTACTCGATTATATTCCGCCTTCTGGTCAGAACGTATTTGTTTCTGGTGCGGGCCGAATTGGTTCGGATATCATCATCACAAAGCTGCATATATTAACGCCTCCTGAACTATAAATGCCGATTTGTCCCATTGCTTCAAATCCTGTACGAACTATAGCCATGCATAATGTTGCTGAAAGAGAAATAGCAAAGGATAACCCTGAACCTGTTAACGGTTATATTTATATTGACTTTTATTTTATGGAAGTTCAAAATGAAGTTAAGTCAATTCCTACTAAATCAAGAAAGTAT
>JAERRQ010000306.1 GCA_016735355.1 Desulfobacterales bacterium
AGTTGTTTTACCGAATCTATACCGCTTATCATTGCACTTGCAACTCTCCACCTTGGTTTAACAATAGAGGAAGCACTGATTGCATTAACAATAAACGGCGCAGCAGCTCTTGACAGAGCGAATATAATCGGCAGTATCGATGAAAAAAAACAGGGTGATCTTGTCGTCCTTGAGTTTCCCTCCTATAAGTTCATACCTTATCATACCGGCATAAGTACGGTGGAAAAAGTGATTAAAAAGGGTAAAATTGTTTATGATAAAAAAAAATTGGGGGGATTGCATTGTTAATCGATTTAAATATCACTGAATTTTTAGATCAAATGGCATCCGGACAAGCGGTTCCGGGCGGGGGTAGCGCAGCCGCTTTTTGTGCAGCAATGGCGGCAAGCCTGACCGAAATGACAGCTAATCTGACAATCGGCAAAAAAGGTTATGAAGCGGTTGATGGTGATATGAAGGTTATTGCAGGCCGGGCTTTTGAGTTGAGAAAAAAAATGATTCGAAATATAGATCGTGATCCTGAAGCGTTCAACCAGGTTATGTCGGCATTTAGAATGCCGAAAGATAACATAGAAGATATATCCCATAGAGATAAAGCTGTTCAGGAAGGACTCCGGAAGTCGACAATAATACCGCTCGAAGTAGCCAATGGAGCGCTTGAAATAATGAAGCTGGCCTTAGGCGTAATAAAACAGGGTAATCGAAACGCCATAACTGATGGCGCTGCCGGTGCCATGCTTGCCCGTACAGCTTGTATTACGGCCTTATCCAATGTACGCATAAATTTAAAATCGATCAGAGATACTACCTTTGTCAACGAGATCTCGGACAAGGTCAAAGAGCTTGAGGAGATTGTGAATAACCTGGAACAGAATTCTATAATAAATCTCACAGAACAATAGATTTTCAGATAATTTTAGAAGAGAATAACGGATTATGATAGAGCAACTTAACGCTATAATAAGTAAACTTAACAAAATAACAGGATTGGAGGGCGGCCCTCTCAATACTGCTTTTAAGGCGATTGTCGCCTTAATTATTTCATATATTGTGTGGCTTATCGTAAAATATATTCTGCGTCACATTGAAAAACGGATAAAAAAATATGAAATTATCAGGATTAACGCACAGCTTTTTGTTATCGCGCGTAAATTAATTTTATATGTAGTCGTAACGATAACTGGCACTTATCTAATCAGGCTTTTTCATATGGAGCTGATCGAAAAATTTTTTCTGGCTTTGTTGATGATCCTGATGGCATTTCCCTTAAATAAATTTTTGACTATATTAATAAATTACGTTGAAAAACGGGTTACCGGTAATACTGATACAAAAATTGATGATATTTTATTCGATCTTCTTAAGAAATTTTCAAGTGTTATATTCTTTGGGATTGTAATTATCATGGCTCTTGATGTTCTTGGTGTGAACATTATGCCGTTTATAGCAGGAGCAGGTGTTGCCGGTATTGCCATAGGTTTTGCGGCCAAGGATACCCTCTCCAATCTTATCGCAGGGATACTCCTTATTATTGACAGGCCTTTTGAAGTAGGGGACAGGATCGAGGTCTGGAGCGCCCCCGCAGGAAGCGCCACATGGGGGGACGTTATCGATGTGGGCCTGCGCGCAACCAAAATAAAAACAACCGATAATATTGTCATTATCATACCGAACAACGAGATAATGATGCGTGATATTGTAAATTATACCATAATCACTTCAAAAATCAGAGTCAGAATCAATGTGGGCGTGGCATATGGTTCGGATATTAAAAAGATAAGGGAAGTTGCGCTGAAGGTAGCTGATTCCATTCCCTGGGTTTCAAAAAAACCGGAGCCCAAGGTGCTGGTGATAAATTTTGGGGAATCTTCAGTAGATCTTCAGATTCGGGTCTGGATAGATGACGCCAGGAAACGAATTGATACGATTTCTCATATTACGGATAAGCTTAAAGACGCTTTTGAACAAAATGAAATTGAAATACCATTCCCCAAGATGGATATCACTGTAATCCACAGCAAGCCTGATGCATAGTTGGGGAAGGGGTGCAATACAAAAAAATTGCACAAATTGTAACCGTTCACGGTTTACAGTTCACGGTTTATAGAGTCTCGTTATTCACCCTGCAAAACTTTCTTAAGTTTTTCTGATAATGCCGCAATCGTAAATGGTTTTTGAAGAAAATCTTGAGCACCTGCATCTATAATTTCCTGAGCCGGACCATCGATGGAATAACCACTGTAAACTATCACCTTCAGATTGGGACGAGCTTCCATTAGAAACGGATAAACAATATTACCACTAACATCGGGGAGAAGAATATCAAGCATGGCAAGATCAATTTTACCACCATAGGTTTTGACAGCACGAATGGCCTCCTGTCCTGTTTTAGCCTCCAGAACATGGTATCCCAAACTTTCAAGCATTGCCCGGCATACAGCCATCACCATTTCTTCATCCTCAACAACCAGTATGGTAGCGGTATTTTTAATTCGCTCAATCTTTGATTGTTCCGGTTTTTGCACCTTGGCTTGGGTGATAGGGAGGTAGATTTTTACAATACTCCCCTGGCCCGGTTCTGAATCAACCGATATCCAGCCACCATGGTTCTTGACAATACCATATGCCGCTGCCATCCCAAGGCCACGACCTTCAAACTTGGTGGTGAAAAAAGGTTCAAATATCCGCTTCCTTGTCTCTTGATCCATCCCCTTGCCGTCATCTGTTATCGTCAGACTGACATAGTTTCCATGCTTTAATCCCGGAAAATTTTCGACTGTTTCATCAGTTATCATCGTATTTCTACAGGCAACCCGGATATACCCCTTGCCATCCATAGCCTCAGACGCATTGATCAGAACAGCAGACAACACCATTTGCATTTGAGTCAGGTCGGCTTCTACATTGAGAATATCATGAGGCAGCTCAGTATCCAGATGTATGGCATTGCTAATGTTATGTTTTAGCAACGGCAATGTGTCTCTGACAAAATCACCCAATGCTAATGTTTTAATCTGATATTTGCCGCCCCTGGCATAGGCCAGCAGTTGAGCGACAAGTTGAGTCATACGACGAGCGGAAGATTCAATTTTTTTTGCATAATCAGCTACCTTCTCATCACCGCGAAAATCCATTTCAACCATGTCAAGATTACCTGTAATCACATATAAGGCATTGTTGAACTGGTGGGCAATACCACCGGCAAGTGTGCCGATTGCCTCCATCTTCTGCGCCTGTAGTAGCCGGGCTTCAACCTGCCTGCGTTTCTTCTCGGCTTTCGATTTGTAGAGCGCCATCTCAATCATGGCGTAAAGTTCGCGCTCATTGACAGGCTTGACAAGGTAGCCGAAAGAACCAACCCGCTTGGCCCTATCGAGTAATCTGCGGTCGCTGTAGGCAGACATGAACAGAACGGGAATTTCAAAGCGGGAATAGATCTGCTCCGCTGCCTCGATGCCGTCCATCGCATCGCGCAGCTGGATGTCCATAATAACGGCATCCGGTCGTTCCGTCTCCGCTCTCACTATGGATTCCTCGCCCGAAGCCACGATAGACGTAACGTTGTAGCCAAGGCTTTCCAAACGATCGCGGCAGTCCTCAGACACAGTTGTGTTATCTTCAACGATCATAATTCTGCTGGGATTCATAATGTTTTCCTTTTACATTTGAAACGAATAATAAACCGGGTGCCGCCGTTCCGTTCCACCTCTATACTCCCGCCCAGTTCCCGCGTTACGGCGCCAGCCGCCAGCCGTAACCCAAGCGACGGCGTGTTCAGAATGTCGATTTCCTGCGGCAGGCCTTTACCGTCGTCCTGAACGATCAGTTCTATCACCTCCCCCTCGAGGCCGGACAGACTGATGGACAATTGCCCTCCTTGGCCCAAGGGGAACGCATGCTTGAAGGCGTTCGAAACCAGTTCACAGATAACCATCCCCACAGCAATGCCCTGATCCATGTTCAGATCTACGTTGCACCGCCCCACTCTCAACGCGACCCCTTGGGTATAAGCGCCATATGCATGGAGCAGGTTGCTGCAAAGCTTCTTGAGATAGACTTCGAAATCAATTCGAGCCAGATTCTCGGACTGATACAGCGCCTCGTGGATGAACGACATGGCATTGATACGATCCCGACAGTCATCGAAAACCTTTAATAAACGCTTATCGTCGGTTCTTCTCGAATGCATCCTCAGCAGACTGACAATTACCTGCATATTGTTCTTGACACGATGGTGAATCTCGCGCAGGAGCACTTCCTTCTCATTGAGAGATACACGGAGCATCTCTTCTGAGGACGCACGTTTAATGGCCTGAGCCAGGTCAGCGGCAGCGGTACCCAGGAAATTCTTTTCGACAGCGCCCCATTCAAAATCGGAAAGGCAGTTATCGAAGCCGATGAAGCCGGCAAATTCATTATCGAGCATGATGGGGAC
>JAERRQ010000361.1 GCA_016735355.1 Desulfobacterales bacterium
GGACGGCTGGCGGCAGGAGTTGCCCATGAGATTAACAATCCCCTCGCTATTATCAATGAAAAGGCAGGCCTCATTAAAGATCTTTTCAAAATAAAAAAAGAATACCAAAATGATGAAAAGATCATCGGACTTATAGACTCAGTGCTATCTTCTGTGAAGCGAGCCGGTACTATTACAAAACGCCTATTGAACTTCGCACGGCACATGGATGTAAGTATTGAAACCATCAACCTGAAAAAAGTTATATCTGATGTACTTGGATTTTTGGGCAAAGAAGCCGAATACCGGAGCATAACAGTTAATCTACATGTAGCTGACGATATTCCCCTGTTTACAAATGATCGTGGCAAACTACAGCAAATTTTCCTTAACCTTATCAACAATGCCTTTGCTGCCATGAACGACGGCGGTCACCTGGATATATTGGCGAAAAAAAAAAGGGATAAATATGTTGAAATAAAAATTTCTGACGATGGATGCGGCATACCTGAATCACTCCGGCATCTTATTTTCGAGCCTTTTTTTTCAACTAAACAAAAAAAAGGAACAGGTCTTGGTTTAACCATAACCCATCGCCTTGTTCACGAAATAGGTGGTAAAGTCTCCGTGGAAAGCGTAGTCGGCAAAGGAACGACCTTTACGATAACCTTACCTCTTAACACTGAAAAAAAATGAGGATTGAGGCAAATGAAAATATTATTGGTGGATGATGAAGAAGAACTGGTCTCGGCCCTGGCAGAACGTTTAGGAATCAGAGGAATAGACGCGGAATGGGTTGTCTCAGGGAAGGAAGCTCTTTTGCGGGTGAAAGATGAGAAATTTGATCTTGCCGTGCTGGACGTAAAACTACCCAAATTAGGCGGACGTAAACTAAAAAAGGCTTTACAGGAAAAATGCCCTGGCATGAAATATATTTTCATGACGGGACACGGTTCGGAAGATGATTTCCAGGCCATTTCGAATGAAGTAGGTGAAGAGTACTATCTATTTAAGCCGGTTGATATTGACGACCTTATCAAAAAAATAAAAGAAGCTCTATATAGTCAGTGAGGTGTTTAATGAGTTCTGAGATCAACATAATTGGCGAGTCAGGCCTTCAGTTTTTTGGAAAAATATCAGCTTCGATCTCCCATGAAATCAACAATGTTTTAGCCATTATCAATGAAAATGCCGGGCTTTTAGACGATTTCACCATCATGGCTGATAAAGGAATGCCGCTTGATCCGAATCGCCTGAAAAATGTAGCATCAAAAATATTGGTACAAATACGCCGGGCAGATGAAATTGTTCGAAATATGAACACCTTCTCCCACACTATTGATCAAATAAAAGCAGATCTTGATTTGCGGGAAACCGTTGAATTTGTAGTCACTCTCGCCCACAGGTTTGCCTCCATGCGCGGCATTACAATTAAAATTAAGCCACCTGAAAATATAGTGACAATCAGCACGGCAGCTTTTTTTCTGGAAAACCTTATATGGCTGTGTCTTGATTTTGCCATGAACGTAACCGGTTCGGCCAAAACACTCAGCCTCATTATCGGAAAAACAGAGTCCGGAGGCCGGATTTGCTTTGCCGGACTTGAAGGTTTGACCTCAGAGCTTGCGGATACTTTTCCTTCCGACCGGGAAACAGCCCTGCTCGGTATGCTTAAAGCTGAATTGACAGTTAGCGCCGAACAAAAAGAGCTTATCCTCTATTTACAGGCCTCGTAATTTATTTAGGATGTAATGGTGTTTTTATTGTAATAACAACGTACTACATAATAATTGGACATTAAGCTGTTAGGTATTAGCTGTTAGCGGTTAGCTTACTTGTTGAATTTATAGTAATTTAGCTAAAGCCTAATAGCTAATTGCTAAATCGCAAAAGCAGTATTTTTTGTCCAAAAATATGCCTAAAATAGCAAAATTATTATGAGGTCTGATTTCCTATCATTGCCTGACCTTTGAGGGGCTCTGGTTAAAACCAACGGATGGGGGGATAATTTTTGAGCGAACCCCTAAATGGGTAAGTATGTATGAATTGTCAGATAATTAATTTCATAAGGATAGAGGGAACATAAGGATAGGGGGGAAATTATTTATGTGTAAATCTATAAAACAAAACGTTTACTTACAAAGGCCACAAACATGAAAAAAATTGAAACGCTTATAAAAAGGATCATTCAAAGGGTAAACATCAATCTCAGAGAACTTGAATTTGATGTTAATCTTTATATTGACGATGTACATTTAAAATGCCGATTGTCAAAATTTTACGCTTTTTATGGTGTAACACCTTATCACAAATTAAGCTTTAAATTTATTAATTCGTCCCTTGCCGGCAGTTATTTTTTAGGAAAAAGTAAAATAGATCATTCAATATTGTATAAAAGCGATATAAGGGGAGATGAATTAAAGAGTAAAGGTAGTACTTATCGATATAAAGATTATGAAATTCCTGTTTACGATGATGAAGAGATACAGATAACCGACAGTATTTTGATTAAAACCCTTGTACATAATTTTTCCCATGATCCTGAAAGCCTGGAAATTTTTCATATAAAAAATACAGTTTCAACCCATTTTACAAATATTCATGGATCATCAACAGAAGGATGCTTTTTAGGGCCTTTTAGTACAGTTGATTTAACCACTATTCATGATTGTGTTCTTGGAGAATTTTCCTATATACAAGTAGAAGAGCTTGCCCATAAAAAAGTAAATCCGGGTACTATATGGGTATGCTATAAAGACAAATTTGATTTTCATTACCAATTTTCCAAAGAGATTTTAAAAAAATATATTGATTTTGATTCAAAAAATTTGCCCATAGGCATTTTGATGGATTTTGTTGAAAACAGAAAAGTGGATTTTGAAAATGTTTTTAAGTTTATTAATAGAAAAAATCCTGTTTCCATACCGAAAAATACTGCTTTAGACAGATATTCAGTTGTACGAGGGCAAACAAGAATAGGTAAAAATGTTCTCGTAGCACAAAGAGCTTATTTAGAGGATGCAAGCCTGGGAAAAGGAGCAAATGTTCAGGAAAACTGCTATATTATAAATTCTCATCTTGAAGGATATGATATTACAGCTCATGGAGCAAAAATTATCAATTCACGACTGGGCGAAAAAATTTTTGTTGGGTTTAATTCCTTTGTCCGGGGTAAAATTGATAAACCTCTTATTATAGGAAATGGCTGTATTGTTATGCCCCATACGATCATCGATATTGAAGAGCCCTTAATAATTCCTTCCGATTTTATTGTATGGGGATATATTAAAAATGCAGAGGATCTAAAATTAAACGGAATGTCTTTAGAATCCTTTTCAAAGATAAGAAATGAGTTTAAACTGGAAAATATGAAATTTAAAGGAAATGGCGGCATTTTTATTGATGCCTTTAAGGAAAGGATCGACCATATCCTTCACGCCAACGGAGCCTTTTTTGATATATCCGATAATAATGCAGGGGGGCATGCTCAAAAAAATCAAAATATTTCATTTAACACAATTCAGCCATATCCTTCTGGAGATTTAAAGGGGATTTATCCGACAATGGAAATTACACCATAGCTTCTTCCTCTCTAATGTTGAAAACCCAACTGATAAATTCACGCGTAAGGGCTGCAGGGCTGCCAAAACTACTTGACATTTGAAGGTATATGTTTAAAACAAACAAGATTGGGGATTATTTTTAAGCGAACCTTAAATTGGCAATGATGTATAAATTTTCAGATATAATTAATTCAAAAGGATAGAGGGAAAAAATAAAATTATTTATGTGGAAATCTATATAATTTTATAAGTAAAAGGAGAGTAGGCATGCAAACACGTATATTAATAGTTGATGACGAAAAAGAATTCGTACAAACATTATCAGAGCGTTTATCTATTCGCAACTATTCCGTAAACACAGCTTTCAGTGGCGAAGACGCTATTGAAAAAATAAAAAAATATAATTTTGATGTGGTAATTCTAGACGTGGCCATGCCCGGCATGAGTGGAATAGACGCTCTGCGGGAAATCAAGAAAATAAAGCCCTTGACTGCAGTTATTATGCTGACCGGACAGGCAACAGTGGAAGCAGCCATCGAAGGAATGAAACTGGGGGCCGATGATTTTCTTCAAAAGCCATGTAAAACGGAAGATCTACTGTCTAAAATTGACAAAGCTTATGAGAAAAAGGCAGAACATGACGAACGTATCAGGGAAGCAAAGGTAAAGCAGATTATATCCTCCCCTATGTCTGTTTTAAAATAGATATATCGAAACCCATACAGGGGTTATGCCTTTATTTCTGAAAATTTTTTACCCGTTCGGCTACCCGAATGCTTTTCAGAAATTAAGACGTGACCCCTGTTTTCATTTTAAAAAGGAAAAAATGGAAAAAAAAGTTTTTTTCGAATCCGATGGGCTCAAACTGGAAGGATTGCTAAACAAAGGTAAAAATGATAAAGGCGTTGTTATCACCCATCCACATCCGCTTTATGGCGGTGATATGTATAATGATGTGGTGGAGTCCATAAAAAAAGTATACAGAGAAAAAGGGTATACAACTTTCCGGTTTAATTTCAGAGGAGTTGGGGAAAGTCGGGGGAACTACGATAATGATCAGGGTGAACAGGGAGATTTACGTTCGGCATTATCATTTATCGCTTCAACAGGTATAAACCAGGTTAATCTTGCCGGTTATTCTTATGGCTCATGGATAAATTCCCTCGTAGCATGTAAGGATGCATCCATAAAAAATATTGTGCTTGTATCTCCTCCGGTTGCTTTTATCGATTTTAAGCCGGTTACATCTATTCCAGGGTTAGAACTGGTTGTCACCGGAAGTCTTGATGATTATGCACCCCCGAATCTTCTCAAAAAGGCTCTACCTGCATGGAACAAAGAAGCCATGCTTGAAATTATTAACGGAGCGGATCATTTTTACGGGGGTTATGCAACAAAGCTGGAGTCTGTTTTGCGTACTTTTATACACGACACTAACTGAAAGGCGATCTGTTTGATGACAAAAAAAATAAAAACTGCGATAACACCAACACGTTCTGACAATTATCCTGAATGGTATCAAGAGGTTGTCAAGGCTTCGGACATGGCTGAAAAATCACCGGTCAGAGGGTGCATGGTTATAAAACCCTGGGGATATTCCATCTGGGAAAATATAAGAAATGTTTTAGATGATATGTTTAAGGCAACAGGAGTAAAAAATGCCTATTTCCCGCTTTTTATTCCTCTTTCATTTCTTGAAAAAGAGGCTGAGCATGTGGAAGGTTTTGCAAAAGAATGTGCGGTGGTGACTCACCACAGGCTCGAAAAGGGCGAGCAAGGGGGCTTGATCCCGGCCGGAGAATTAAATGAACCGTTGGTAGTCAGGCCGACATCCGAGACGATTATTGGGGATTCATTCTCAAAATGGGTTACAAGTTATCGTGATCTTCCCATATTAATAAATCAATGGGCAAATGTGGTAAGATGGGAGATGAGAACCCGTATTTTTTTAAGGACCAGCGAATTTTTATGGCAGGAAGGACACACCGCCCATGCAACCAAAGAAGAAGCAATGGAACGGACACGTTTAATGCTTGACCTTTATTCTGAATTTGTGGAAGAATATTTGGCAATGCCTGTTATCAAAGGTTATAAAACTCCTGCGGAACGTTTTCCTGGCGCGGTGGACACCATGTGTATAGAAGTAATGATGCAGGATCGAAAAGCTCTTCAAGCCGGCACATCGCATTTTCTGGGGCAAAACTTTGCCAGATCATCCGGCATTTTATTTCAGTCCGCCAAGGAACAGGCAGAGTTTGCCTGGACTACATCCTGGGGCGTTTCCACGCGCCTTATAGGGGGGTTGATCATGACTCATAGTGATGATGACGGCCTTGTGCTGCCTCCTAAAATTGCTTCCGCCCATGTTGTACTTTTACCTATCTTCAGGAAGCCGGAAGAAAAAACCATGGTAATGGAGTTTACGGAAAATCTTTCCAATGAACTGAAACAAATTTTTTACCATAACCGCAGAATAGAAGTAGAGATTGATACAAGAGAGACCGGAGGCGCAAGGGGCTGGGACTGGATCAAAAAAGGAATACCCCTGAGAGTTGAGATCGGGCCGCGGGATATTGCCAAAGATTCGCTGTTTGTAGGGAGGAGAGATAAAGGGCACCGGGAAAAAACATCGATCGCCAGGGAACAGTTTGTCAGGACGATTAAGGATATTCTGGATGAAATTCAGGCAAACCTTTTTGATCGTGCGCTTACTTTTCAAAAGGATAATACTTTGGCAATCAATGACAAAAAAGAATTTTATAATTTTTTTACACCTGCAAATATTGAAAAACCCGAAATCCATGGCGGTTTTGCATTATCCCACTGGTGCGGATCAGAAAAATGTGAATCCCGGATTAAAGAAGATTTGAGTGTTACTATACGGTCAATACCCCAAAACACCAAACAAGACGACGGCAAATGTATCTGTTGCGGCAATCCCGGCAATATGCGGGTTGTCTTTGCGAAGTCTTATTGAGCAGACCTATGATTCGTATTAACGATATACTTGACAAAATTATCGAAAACTATCCGGATGCGGAACTGGATATAATAGAGCGCGCATATGTCTATTCGGCCAGGGTGCATGAAGGACAGGTACGTTTATCCGGTGAGCCTTATTTATCACATCCCCTTGAAGTGGCAGGAATTCTGGCTGATATGAAGCTCGATGCGGTAAGCATTGCAGCCGGCCTGCTTCATGATGTAATCGAAGATACAAACGCTACCACGGATGAGATCAAAAAACTTTTCGGGCAGGAAATTTTACATATTGTTTCCGGAGTTACAAAACTAAGCGTTCTGAAATTTAACGATTCCCATGCCCGCCATGCTGAAAGCATAAGAAAAATGATCCTTGCCATGGCTGATGATATCAGGGTCATTTTAATTAAACTGGCAGACAGACTTCATAACATGAAAACGCTTCAATTTCATAAAAAAGAGGATAAGAAAAGAAAAATTGCAAGGGAAACTCTCGATATTTATACACCGATTGCCTCCCGACTGGGTATTTACTGGATTAAAAAAGAGCTTGAAGATATGTCCATGGCATATCTTTATCCTGATGAATATAACAGGATAAAAAATTTTATCAGCAAAGATAACAAAGAAAGGGACAATTATATTACAACCGTTGCCCAATATATTTACGATCTATTTGCAGATAATGATTTAAAATGTAAAGTTGCCGGCAGGTATAAGGGATTTTACAGTGTTTATAAAAAAATGATCGCTCAGGATCTGGAACTGGAAGATGTTTACGACATTATAGCATTCAGAGTGATAGTAGATACTATACCCCATTGCTATGAAGTACTGGGGTTAATACATGCTTTGTGGAAACCGATAGATATCAAGTTCAAAGATTATATCGGTCGACCAAAGCCCAACATGTACCAGTCTCTCCATACTACCGTGATAGGCCCTTCGGGTGAAAGGATTGAAATTCAAATCAGAACACATGAGATGGATAAGGTCGCCAAATCCGGGATTGCGGCACATTGGAGTTATAAAGAGGGACTGAAAATAGATGAAAAAACCGGCAATGCATTTGCCTGGATTCAAAACCTGGTTGAAAACCAAAAAAACATACTCGATCCGGATGAATTTCTGGACAACGTAAGAATAGATCTTTTCCCGGATGAGGTTTATATATTCACTCCTACGGGGGAGATAAAGACACTTGCCAAGGGCTCAACACCAGTTGACTTTGCCTATCTTATTCATACGGAAGTTGGAGACCAATGTACCGGCGCCAAGGTGAACGGTCATATTGTTCCTCTAAAATATAAGCTCAGCACCGCTGATATAGTAGAGATCCTTACATCAAAGGGACACCATCCCAGCCGGGATTGGCTTAATTTTGTTAAAACAGTGAAAGCCCGCTCAAGAATCAGGCAATGGATAAAAAATCAGGAAAGGTCTCGCAGTATAAGTTTGGGCAGGGAAATTTGTGAAAAGGCTTTCCACAAATATAAACTCAATTTTAACAAGATAGCCAACTCGGAAGAAATGGAGAGCATAGCAACCAATTTCAAGTTTAAAACTGTCGAGGATCTGATAGCGAGTATCGGTTTTGGTAAAACCACTGCCCTGCAGATAATCAGAAAACTGATCCCTGATACGGAAACAGAAATCAAAGAAGAACCATCGCCCGGCAAAATTGCCGCTCATTCTCACAAGAAAAAAACCGCAACCGGAATTCTTGTAAAAGGTGCGGATGATATACTTATAAAATTCGGTAAGTGCTGTCAGCCCGTTCCCGGCGATTCTATAACAGGTTATATCACACAGGGGTATGGTGTTACCATACACAGGAGCAATTGCATAAACGCGTTAAAAATGAATCCTGAAAGAAGGATAGACGTAGAATGGAACAATAAAATTGCTGAGGCATATCCTGTTAAAATAGCAGTCTATTCAATAGACAGGATAGGATCATTGGCAGATCTTGCATCCAAGATCAGCAAAAAAAATACCAATATCCTCAATGTAAACACAGAAACCTCAGATGACGGAAGCGTAACAAGTTATTTCACGATAACCGTAAATGATACTACCCATCTTGAGAGCATACTATACGCTCTCAAAAGGGTTGAAGGAGTTCAGGGTGTAAAAAGAATAGACATTTAGCCGATTAAGGTGCTTTAACCACATGACCGGCTTTGATACATTTAGTGCATACTTTTATTTTTTTTACCCGGCCTTTATAATTCGCCCTTACTTTTTGAAGATTAGGGTTGAAACGACGCTTGGTTATATTATGAGCATGGCTGACGTTATTCCCGGCCATCGGTTTTTTACCGCATATTTCACATATTTTTGACATACTCTTCCTCTTTATTATTAAGGATCTTTGCTTAAAATATTAATAATACCTTACAAAATTAAGCTTGTAAAGTATTCTTTTATGTTTTGCAACTGTTAGGAACGTGGACGAAAAACATTCGTTCCAATTAATTGTGTGCCGATCAAAGCATTTTTGATATTAATTGTAATACTTAAGTCAGCTTTTTCTTTTTTTCAGACAATTAAATGTTGTTTGCCATTTTTTCCACAGCAAGACTTACCTCTTGCGCTATGCCCTCCATATCTTCAGGCGCAAGGTTAATATAATCCATAGCGCCCTCTTCCACCTGCTCCATAAAACCATCAAGTCCGATACTGTCCATTGTGGCTGTTAAATCAGCTATATGAAGAATATATGCCATCCGGTTCGCCGGAGATTCCGAAGGAGAATGGTGAAACCTTATTGCAATATTCTGATCATCCGGAATACTCCATTTTTTGCATAAATCCGATGCTATCTCCGCATGATCAAAACCGAGAGTATTTTTTTCGGCCTTTATTATATTATGCTTGTTTTTAGTTAATTCATTTTTAAATATTTCCTTTTTTGCAAAAAGGTAGCCATCCATAACAAGTTTACCGGCATCGTGAATCAACCCTGCTGAAAAAGCTTCATTTTCAATAACAGGATGTTTTTTTGCAGAAATTATCTTTGCTCCAATTGCAACAGCAATGGAATGTCTCCATAAAGCCCCTGAATCCATACCATAACCCTTTAATCTTTTGCCGAGAAGGGTAGAGGAGCCTGCAACTGTCAATATTTCGCTAAGGGTATTGTATCCAAGCACTACAGAGGCCTGATGTATGGAGGAGACCATCCCGCTCATCCCATAATAAGCCGAATTTGCAATTTTAAGGACCATTGCCGCTATGGCCTGGTCTTTCTCAATAACTTTGGCAATATCTTTAAAGCTCGATCTGGGGTTTGACATGATTTCACGGACTTTTGAAATAACCCGGGG
>JAERRQ010000250.1 GCA_016735355.1 Desulfobacterales bacterium
CCAGAATATCCAGTCCTTTTCGGACCGGATTGAATATATCAACATTCCTTATGTTCTGGATCATCATACAGAGGTTGAAATTTACCGGAATATTTTCGGCAAGCAGATAAATGAAAATTTTCTTCCCAAAATCCTTCATAATTTTGCCAGAGTGATTATATCTACCCGCCTGAACAAAAAATCCGAAGGTATGCTGGAATGGATCAAAAAGCCCGAAAAATACAGCCTCTATTGTGATAAGAACCTGCACCTGCTTAAGATGGCGCTTTACACCGGCTTGATTCCCACCTGGTTATCCGAAGAAGACCGGAAGAGATTAACTGCCAAACGGAGGCAAAAGATCATAAGCGAATCTGAAAAAGAAGGAACAAGTGGATTTTCAGGACGGGATTCCATCAGAATTTTCAACGAGTTTTATTCACCGTACGCAAAAACGGAGCGGCCGGTTAATATGTCTAACTTATGTGATTTTTTCACAAAATTCCATAGCGATCTTACAAAATCGATCCCGGAAGGTTTTCTGGACTCCCTGCTGCGAATGTACAACTATACAGTTTTGCAGGAAGTAAAAGAATCATTATATTATTATAATGAGGAGCAGATCTCCAAAGATATTCAGCATTATATGTTCGCCATAAACTTTGAACCCGGATCAGTGGAAACATGTAATTTCACCGGCGAGAAGCTGGAGATCAGCAATGGGTTTATTGAAGACATAGAGAACCGTCTGCTTGGCCTGGGCAGCTCCGAGAAGCAACGAACAGATTTCAGGAATGTAACCCAGAAGGAGTATACCTCCAAAACGTTGACAAAAGAGCTCATGCTGGAAGAAAAACCGATTGTTGAAACGGAGCTATATCAAAACCTGTATAGTCAATATGAATATAATATTAAGGAAAAGGTGCTGGACCCCTTTCTCGAAAACGAAAATTTCAGACGCGCTATCAAAGATTACAACAAGGATGATTTTAAAACCTACGATGAAAAGATCAGGAATGATGTAACGTTTCTGATGAATAATCTTTGTAAGAAATTCAATTATACTGAGAAGGGAGCCCAGGAAGTATGCATATATGTTATAGACAATGAACTGGCGGAGAGTTTTTCTAATACTTAGAAACTAGGACGAAATAACTTCTCATGCCTCCTGCTCAATGAAAATCAATCATAAAAAGAACTCAAGCGGATTAATTTATCCTTTACATTCTATTTGTATTATATTACTAATTAATGTTCAAAAAGAAAGGGTTCTGTTATGAAAAAAGAAGATGTTAAATATTTCCGTGACCTGCTTACTCAGCGTCTTGAAGATCTACTTGCCAGGGCTGATGATACGGTTTCAGACATGACTTCTCATATGGAAAATTTTCCCGACCCTACCGACAGAGCATCATTAGAAGAAGACCGTAATTTTATGCTTCGGATGCGAGACAGGGAAAATAAGCTGATCAAAAAAATCAAGAAAGCTTTGGATCGTATTGACAACGGTACATTCGGACAATGCGAAGCTTGTGAAGAAGAGATTTCCATAGAGCGGCTCAAGGCCAGACCGGTTACGACTCACTGCATTGACTGTAAGACCAAAGAGGAGGCTTCCGAGAAAGCCCTTGGATTGTAATAATGGAAATATCGACCTTCACATTCATTCCACCGCATCGGATGGAACGCTGACGCCGGTTGAAATTCTTGCCATGGCTCGTAGCCTCAAACTGGCTGCAATAGCAATTACCGATCATGATACGATTGATGGCGCAAAAGAGCTTCTTGCGAACGGCATACCTTCTGATATTCAATTTTTAACAGGTGTCGAAATAAGTGCATCCTGGCCGTCGAATTTCCCCAGAACCGGCAGTTTGCACATTTTGGGTTATGGCATAAAATTGAATGACCATTTACTCAATCAAACCCTTGATGCCCTTCAGAAGGCCAGGAAGAACCGAAACCCACAGATCATAAAGCGTCTCAACTCTTTTGGGCTTGATATATCGATGGATGATATAATACAAGAGGCCGGAACAGATGGGCAGATCGGAAGACCGCACATTGCCCAGGTAATGATAAAGAAGGGTTTTGCCGCATCCATTAATGAGGTTTTTGAGGCATACCTTGGAACAGGCCGGCCGGCCTATGTTGACAAATACCGCGTTGAATGTTCCAGAGCTATCGAAATTATATGCGCTTCCGGCGGTATTCCGGTGCTTGCCCACCCCGTTCTTATGCAAATGGAAAGTAGGGAGCATTTAGAAAAATTTGTTGTCACTTTAACCGAAATGGGGCTTAAAGGTATTGAAGTATATTACCCTGAACATACCCCGGAAAATACCGCTTTTTATCAAACTATTGCAAAAAAAAACGGGCTGATGATGACAGGCGGCTCTGATTTCCATGGTTCATTAAAGCCGACAATAAAAATGGGTTCGGGCAAGGGTAGTCTGTCTGTGCCTTATTCACTCTTTGAAAAATTAATCAGCGCTATACAATAATGAGCCGATTTTAAAATGTATTCCTGTGGTTAAAATTTTTGCCTTTCTTGACCTCGAACAAAATTGAACCGGTTTTAAACCGGCTCTAATTTATAACTGTTAAAAAAATGTATGATAGCAATATTTCCAAATTAATAAAAAAGCTTCATTATCAATTTAAGAATATCGCTCTCCTGGAGGAGGCTTTAAGGCATCGTTCCTATGTTAATGAACAGAATATTGACATGAACGATAATGAACGCTTTGAATTTTTGGGAGATGCTGTGTTAAGCCTTGTGATCGGCAATATTCTGATGCTTCGCCATCCGGAATTCAAAGAGGGCGACCTCTCTATGATTCGCGCAGATCTTGTTAATGAAACACAACTAGCCGGCATTGCCCGTTCTTTGGATGTAGGCCGACATCTACAGCTTGGCAAAGGAGAGACTCAGACAAAGGGTATGGATAAAAATTCAATTCTTTCAGATACTTATGAAGCTATAATAGCCTCGGTTTACCTGGACGGCGGCTATTATGCAGCATACGGTATGATTGAATATCATTTTTCGTTTTTGTTTGATTCTATATCCGAACGCAGCACAAATCATTATTACAAAAGCCGACTTCAGGAACTTGTTCAAACTACAAGTCGTCTGATACCCGTTTATAAAGTCATTAAGGAGAGCGGCCCTGATCATGACAAGACTTTTACCGTGCAACTGAATGTGGGTCGGATAGTCACTCTCGGATCAGGAAAAAGCAAGAAGCTGGCTGAACAGGATTCGGCAAGAAAAGCTCTTGATATTCTTGAAAAGAAAAATCTTGACAGCATCTGAAAAGTCTTCCGTTTACTCGCAATGCAAAAACCTTTTATTATACCAATATTCATCCCGAATGCCGGTTGCCCACACTATTGCGCCTTTTGTAACCAGAGGTCCATAACAGGCGCTGATGACCAACTGATATCTCCTGAAAAAATCGGGCTGATTGCAAACGAGTTCCTGGATTTTAAAAAAGAAAATCGCGGTGCCGTTCAAATCGCGTTTTACGGGGGCAACTTTCTCGGCCTGCAAACAGTTTATATGCTATCTCTTCTTAATGAGGCTGAAAAACTAGTAAAAAAAGGCCTGGTGGATAGCATACGCTTCTCAACAAGGCCTGATACAATAGTAAAGGAAAAAATAGATCTCATAAGCCGGTTTTCCGTATCGACCATAGAAGTCGGTGTTCAGTCCATGAATAATCAGGTGCTGAAAAAAGCCGGACGCGGGCATACCTATAAAGACACGGAACGGGCGTTTTCTGTGCTGAAAGAACATAAAGACAGCAGCTATACAACAGGCGCTCAACTAATGGTGGGGTTACCGGGTGATGACGAGGCCAAGTGTCTTGCTTCATGCCGTAGTATTGCAAACTTGTCTCCGGACTTTGTCAGAATCTATCCCACCCTGGTAATTGATGGTTCTTTGCTTGCAAAATGGTACAAAAAAGGCGAATATAATCCTCTGTCTCTTGACATAGCCGTAACCCTTGTAAAAAAAATCTACCTTTTTTTTACAAAACGGAAAGTCAAGGTTATCAGAATGGGACTGCAGGCTTCGTCCGACCTTGAAAAAGATTCAACAGTTTTGGCAGGGCCTTACCATCCGGCATTCGGTCATTTGGTGTTTTCCGAGATTTTACTGGATCATGCGGAAAAGATAATTAATATGAGCAACGGGCCGCATGATGATATTCTCATAAAGGTTCACCCTAAGAGTGTTTCAAGAATGAGAGGCTTAAAAAACCGGAATATAGAGATATTAAAGCAGAGATGTAAAATAAAAACCATCAAGATCATCCCTGACCCCGGCACAAAAAACGATGACTGTTCGATCATATTTCAATAAAATAGTCTGAACCGGTTTCTTCTTTCCTTGACAAAGTTGATCTACAGTCTTAAAAAACTAAATCTTACCTGAATTGAGCGGTTAGCCTTTAGCGAATAGCTATTAGCTTAATTGTTACAAGATGTTTTGCGATTACAAATTTTCCCCCATTGGGTGTTATTCCTTACTGATATAATAGCTTGATTTTTCAAGGCTCATAGCTAATCGCTCAACTTGGGAACGTGGAAGCTGACCACTATCCCATTGCATTGTCCGCTTAAAATTATGATAAATTTGAAAACCATATTATCAGCGGTAGTGGTTGTTCTGTGTATAGCAGCAATTCTGATTTTTAATCAACCGGAAGCTCAGGATCATGATAATACATTCCAGGTACAATCTTATAATGATTCATCTGAATATCAGGAAATACACCTCTATTTTGCCGACAGGAACAACTTGTTTTTAAGGGCTGAAAAAAGACGGCTTGCACGTTCATCCGAACTGGCTGAAGCTGGGGAAAATATTCTAAAAATGTTGATTCAAGGTCCTTCTCAAGGTTTGATGCGGACAATACCGGAAGGTACCAAAATTTCAGCTTTTTATATAACTGATGATGCAACCGCTTATGTCGATCTGTCGGAAGAGGTAAGAGATAATCAACCTGGAGGAGCAACAACTGAATTTTTAACCATATATTCAATTGTAAATTCACTAATTCTTAATATTCCTGAAATTAAAAGGGTAAAGATATTAATATGCGGACGCGAATCAATGACTCTTGCAGGACATATTAGTCTGCGGCCGCATTTTAAAGCCGACATGCTTTTGATACGATGAAAAATACTGACCAAATAAAAAAAATACGAAATATCGGTATTATTGCGCATATTGATGCTGGAAAAACTACGGTGACTGAGCGAATCCTCTACTATACCGGCCGATCTCATAAAATAGGAGAAGTCCATGATGGCGAGGCTGTAATGGACTGGATGTTGGACGAGCAGGAACGCGGAATTACAATCACCTCCGCTGTTACAACCTGTCACTGGAAAGGGAGTGAAATTCAGTTAATAGATACTCCCGGCCATGTCGATTTTACTATCGAGGTGGAGCGCTCATTAAGAGTGCTAGACGGTGCAGTTGGTGTTTTTTGCGCTGTTGGGGGAGTCGAGCCTCAGTCCGAAACCGTCTGGCGCCAGGCTGATAAATATTTTGTCCCCAAAATAGCATTTATAAATAAACTGGATAGAATCGGCGCAAATTTTTTTAAAACCGTAGAAATGATGAAAGAAAAACTTAATGCCGAACCTCTTATCATTCAACTGCCGATCGGATCGGAAGACGATTTTATCGGTGTCATCGACCTTCTGAATATGAAACAGATATCCTACCATGACGAGACCAGGGGTGAAACTTTTACAATAGAAGAAATATCAGCAGACCATATCGAACAAGCCGAAGAGTACCGTGAGAAACTTATAGAATTGGTTGCCGAATATGATGACGAGCTAATGGAAGCCTATCTATCCGAAGCTCCTATCGACAACATCATGCTTCTTGCTGCTATACGAAAATCTGTCATTGCTTTAAAGCTTGTTCCTGTTTTGTGCGGCAGCGCATTAAAGAACAAGGGCATACAGCCTCTACTTGATGCTATTAATTTTTTTCTTCCAAGCCCTTTGGATGTGCCTCCGATAAAGGGTATTAATCCTGAAACGGAAGAAATAATTGAATGCAGGGCCAGTGATAAAGAACCCCTTGCCGCTCTTATCTTTAAAGTGTCTATGTCTGAAGGAAGAAAGCTTTCTTACCTGCGGATATACAGCGGAACTATCAAGGTTAAAGAGGATATTTACAATCCGGTTCGCCAAAAAAAAGAGAAGCTTACCAGAATTCTCAGAATGCATGCGAACAAAAAAGAGAGGATAGATAGAGCGGGTGCAGGCAGCATAGTCGGGATTGTGGGATTAAAGGAATCTTCCACCGGGGAGACCCTCTGTTCCGCAGAACACCCTGTCCTTTTGGAAAAAATGGAGTTTTACGAACCTGTAATTTCTATTGCGGTTGAACCTAAGACTCATGCGGATCAAGAGAAAATTGACGATGTGATAGAAAAATTTATCGCCGAAGATCCCACCTTAAGATGCAAACAAGATGAGGATACCGGCCAAATTATTCTGTCCGGAATGGGTGAACTTCACCTGGAAGTAATAATAAGCCGCATGCAGCGTGAATTTAAAACATTTGTAAATGTCGGCAAACCACAGGTGGTTTACAGGGAGTCGATAGAACGGGAAGTTAAAGCCTCAGCAGTTTTCGATCAGGAGGTTGCCGGGCGGCGCCATTTTGGCGAAGTCACCATCAGGCTTAAGCCGTTGCCCAGGGGAAGTGAGACCATTTTCATATCAGAGTTGCCCGAAGATACAATACCGGAAAATTTCCTGCCTGTCATAAAAAAAGGTGTACTGGAAGCTCTGGATAGTGGAGCATTAATGGGTTATCCTGTGGTAGATGTTGAGGCATCACTTACTGGAGGTTCGTACAAGGAATCTCTGGGTACGGAACTTGCTTATAATGTTTGTGCCTCCATGGCCGTCAAGAAGGCCCTGCAAGACGGAAGATCGTTTCTGCTTGATCCTGTAATGAATGTTGAAGTCTTTGTGCCTGAATCCTTTACCGGAGATGTGATTGGCGACCTTAATTCACGAAACGGACAAATAGAATCG
>JAERRQ010000101.1 GCA_016735355.1 Desulfobacterales bacterium
ACCAAAAGATACAGGAATTAGATGAAATTATCACTATAAAAGATGCTGATTTTATTCAGTCCGGCTTAAAATTGGCCAGTGTAATCCGTGTCAGCAGACTTGCCGTTGTTGATGGAGATATACTTTTGGGGAAATTAGGGCGAATATCCCGTGATCGGCTTATCAGGGTGAGACAAAATCTTGCAAAATGGATCTCGGACGCATAACAAACGCATACACGCCGGCACACAACGCTGGGCCGGTTTTTTACCTCATGATAGGATTTAAAATATTAAATAATAAAAACGGCATTGCGCTTTTTGTCGTATTATGGCTGATTGCTCTTCTTGCGGTCATTGTGGGAGAATTCTCCCATGCCATGCGAACCGAGATTAATATTACCCGCAACTTTAAAGAAAGTACTGAAGGTTATTATATTGCGCTGGCAGGTATAAACCGGGCCGTGGCTGAATTATTGGCACGCGAATATTCCAAACCGGAGCTTTTTCCGTCTGAAGAAAAAACCGATGAAACCGAATGGCGTACCGGAGCTGATATTGCTCCTGTAGATTTTGGAACCGGAGCGTATAAAGTTACCATAACAAATGAAAGCGGGAAGATAAATATTAACAAAGCCGCCAAAAATATGCTCATGATGCTCCTGAACTCTTTTGATATTGACGAAAACGAAAAGGATATAATAACCGACTCGATCCTTGACTGGCGTGACAAGGATAATCTTCACCATTTAAACGGCGTGGAAGATGACTATTACCAGTCCCTGGATCCGCCCTATGAATGC
Organism: Desulfobacterales bacterium; assembly: GCA_016735355.1. GTDB lineage: Bacteria > Desulfobacterota > Desulfobacteria > Desulfobacterales > BuS5 > BuS5. The sequence continues at coordinate 782 of JAERRQ010000101.1, forward strand.
AAAGACGCTGATTTCGATTCTGTCGAAGAACTCCTGCTGGTAAAGGGCGTCACAGAGGAAATTTTTTACGGGGGACTCGAGAGCATGGTGACTATCTATTCCGAAACCGGCAATATCAATATAAATGCCGCCTCCGAAAAAATGCTGCTCTCAATTCCGGGAATGACTGAAACTGCTGCGCAGGAAATAATAAACTACAGAAGCGAACAAGAGATTAAAAGTATATCCGAATTAAACGATATCATGGATCCTGAGATCTATTTAAGGATAAAGTCCTATACTTCACTCAAGATGTCACCCTTTTATGCGATAGAATCTTTTGGCGGGGTTACAGGCAGCAGTATCAAGGAGGGAGTCGGCGCTTTGATAAAAATTGATACAGCCTCTGATAAGGGGTATCGTATGATTCGATGGACAGACTATGTGGAGGATCAATTTGTTTTTTGAATCGAGTCTGGGAGTAGATATCAAAGATAACTGCCTGGTTTTTGTGCATCTGAAAAAAACATTCAAAAACATTGTCTTTGCAGAACACGAAATATTTCCTGTGGAAACAGCTAAATCAGCGGATGAAACCTGTAAAATCTATCTGGAGCTGATTCAAAATTTCATCAGCAAAAACAGCATTAAACCTGATACAATTTTCCTGGGTCTGCCACGCAATACCGTTTTGTTTAAATATGTTGAACTTCCTCTGGCTGTGAAAGAACACCTTGAAAACACGCTGAAATATGAAATTGAAAAATACTTTCCTTTTGCTTCCGATAATATTTATTTTGATTTTCAGGTTATAGAAACAGACAACAGGAATAATAAAATTAATCTTCTTGTTGCAGCCGTAAAAAAAAATATCGTAGACGCCATTCTTGAAACCTGCCCCCAGGTGGGCTTGTATTTTTCCGGCATAGAGATAAGTTCAACCGCTCTGGTCAACTCATTATCCTATGACCGGCTCGCCGGCCATGATCATCCCTATCTTGCCATTGCGGATATCCGCAGCGACCATATTGAACTTAACATAAAAAAAAAGGATATGCTCATATATTCCAAGTATATTGAAGCAGATACAAAAAGTCAGGATTCAACCGCGGAAATACTCATTAATGAACTGAATGACGCAACACTTATACTCCTCCACAAAACAGATGACGATAACCGGACGGATGGATTAAGCCTGACACTAACCGGGACAGGCGCGGATGATGACCTTTACAAATTAATCAAGGCAAAAGGAGCTGTGGATACGGTTCCCTATAACTCTCTAAGTGCTCATACTCTTCCGGCCGGGTTTGAAACAGCTTATGGACTTGCACTAAAAGGGGTTGCCGAAGCAGCCATTGATATCAACCTGGCTCCTGCAGGTTTTTTAAAAAAACCGGGCCGGGCCGGACGTAATATTTTTCTTATCCTCTTTATCTTATCCATTATATCCGCCGTTGGATGGGCAGGGAGTTCCCTTGTTAAAGCAAAGATTATAACTAACAGCCTGAATGCTGAAATCGCAGCTCTTAAACCGGAATTTAAACAAGTGGAGCATCTCCGGACAGAATTGAATGAGATGGAGAACAGCCTGCAACACCTTAACAGGCTACGCCATAATAACCGATCAATGCTTGAAATTGTTAATACCCTTGCGATGCTTATACCCAAAACCGCCTGGGTAAAAAATATTACATGCAAAAACGGAACAGTAGAGATAGAAGGTTATGCTGATACAGCATCAGGGATTATTCCGGTTCTCGAAAAGTCTCCCATGTTTAGCGATGTAAGTTTTAAATCTACAATTGTTAAGGACAGAAGCGGTAAAGAGCGATTTAAAATAGGCATGTCTCTATCGATTTTCAAATAATTAATTTCACAAGGCCAGAGGGAGGAAGGCGTATTATAATACTCCGACGACCGATAACGCAGTGAAATTATTTTATATGGAAATCGATAACTGAAACTGAATAATGAAACTAAACATTACAGCAGACAAAAAACGTAAATATCTTATCCTTTGCGGGATACTGCTCCTTATAATGACAATATATAAATATATTGTTCATCCGGCCTTTCTCTATGTGGACCGGCTGGGAAAAGAGATCGTTGTAAAGCATAAAATGCTGTCAGGGTACAAGAAAGTAATATATGGAAAAATCGATCTAACTTATAAGCTGTCGCTCATCAAAAAAGAGCTTACCAGGGCCGGCGCAGGTCTTTTGAGCGGAAACACTCCGGCCCTCGCTTCGGTTGAAATTCAAAACAGACTAAACGGAATAGTTGAAAAAAGCGGGGTTGAGCTTAAAAGCATGAAAATCCTTGAGCCGGTTGATACTGATTATTACACCACGCTGCCGGTTCAATATAATATTGTTTCAGAAACCGGCGCATTAAGGGATATGCTTTACAGGATCGAAAGCTCCCCCACTTACCTGACAATCAAGGAGCTTCGAATAAGGGTAAGAAAAAAAAGGAGACGCTTCCAGGATAAGCAGAATAATTATGAAATCAACTCAACCCTGACAATCACAGGCTATATGAAAAAATAAAATGAAAACAAAATTTCTTCCTGTAAATATACTCCTGGGATGTATTGTTATCTTCTTTTCGATAAAAATCAGTGAAGTATGGCTGGTGCCGAAAAAGGGAACCCTTAAAATTGAACCTGCAAAAACAACAAGTGAATATAATAAAAGGCGAATAAAAAGAACAAAAGCCTCCCTTAACCATTACAAGGCTTTTGTTGACCAGGATCTTTTTAATCCGGACAGAAAAGCCGCCTCCTCAGGAGAGACCGAAGGCGATGTTAAAGAATATAAACCGAACACTAAATGTGTTCTCTACGGAATACTTATATCCAATAACGACAAATCCGCATTAATTCTGGAAAAAAGGACTAAAGGGTTAAGAACCCGCAAAACGGCCGGGCAAAAGCCGAAATGGGTTAAAACGGGTGGAAAGATCGGATCATATACCGTGGAAAAAATATTTCCGGACCGTGTAATTTTAACGAATCACAGCGTAAAGACGGAAATTCTTCTCAATGACCCGGACAATCCGAAAGCAAGGAAAAAATTACCGAAAAAATACAGAAGGCTAAAAGGAACAAAACCTGCTTCTAAAAGGGCAAAGTCGCTGGACCGGCTTCCGAAACTGAAAAAGAGCCCTATCCGAAAAAAAGGTGGTTAATCTATATGAATAATTATTCAGAAAAAAAGGGGGAATACAAATCATTTTTTTTGATTGCAGCCGCTGCTGTCATTATTCTCTGTCAGGCCGTAACAACATTTGCCGAACCGGCCGGAAACCTGCAGGATCATCCTGCTTTAAAAATTACCCGGGAAAAAGACGAGTCTATCCCCAATGATGCAGGCGATGCTGTTACGGCAGCAAAAAATAATTCATCCGGCAACAATACAGGAATTGTCTTTAACTTTGACGATGCTGATATCTTCGAGGTTATAAAGTCTTTTGGAGAGCTTTTGGGAATCAACTATGTTGTCGATCCTGAAATCAGAGGCACGGTTACAATCCATATATCCGAAAAACTGAGTCAAAAAGATCTGTTGCCTATTTTTTTCAAAATACTCGAAATAAACGGACTGGCCGCGGTTAAAGAGAACGGCATATACCAGATCACTACGGCCGGCAATATACCGCGCACGTTGATCTCAAAAGAAAAAGGGGTTAACAAACAGGATATTCTATTAAAAGGAGACATGTTAATTCAGGTCATACCTGTTAAATATGTTACTGCGGCCGAGGTGAAAAAAATAGTTGAGCCCTTCCTTTCCGTAGCCGGGTCAATATTTTCCCACGATCCGACCAACATACTTTTAGTGGTCGACCGACTGGCTAATATCAAAAAAATCCTCATGATAACAGACGTTTTTGATGTGGATGTATTCAAAAAAATTAATTTTAAATTATACCCCATAAAGAATGTCGATGCAAAGGATCTGAGTGGAAATCTTGACGATGCTTTTTCTGCAAGTTACCGGAAAAGCAAGGATACCGGAATCAAATTTATTGTAATAGATCATCTTAATGCGATTCTGGCGGTAAGTTCCAAGCCGGGCGTTTTTGCAACCATTGACGAATTCATTAGTGCAATCGATACGGACAGCCCGGATGTTGAACCAAGAATCTACGTTTATGCAGTTCAGAACGGTGCAGCCGAAAATCTCCATGACCTGCTGGAAGAGATCTTTAATAAAAAAGAACGTACCAAAACAGATAAAAACGGCGCTGACAATGAGCCGGGAAAGAAAACCTCTCCTGTCAAACCGCTGAAACCCAACCTTGAAAAAACCGGTTCCGGTTCATTAAAGGGAGAGATTTAT
>JAERRQ010000187.1 GCA_016735355.1 Desulfobacterales bacterium
GTAAGTGCTGATGATGAGTTGATAATACTTGAATCCATGAAGATGGAAAATCCGATCTGTGCTTCGTCAGACGGCACGGTTACCGAGGTCAAAGTAGAAGAGCAGGATAAGGTGCAAGTTAATCAGGTGTTGGCGATAATAGATTAATACTTTACAGTTATATAAATAATTTAACAGTGTTGCCGGTCGGAGATATACGATTGGAAAACGAAAAGGGGTCGATGCTATCTTGGACTATTACAGGGGTCAAACATAGCCTCGACCCCTTTTTCATTTATAATCCTGTTGAGGGTAGATTGACGCTTTTCGAGCTCCGCGTGGCTTTTAAAGTCTATGGTTAATTTATAGATCTTTCCTTCAAAATTTTTAGGGGGAACAAGTTTTATACCATCTCCGAGTCTTAATACCTTGATAAGCTTTTTAAAATTTTTCTCATAATCTGTTATTACGGGAAAACGTCTCTGTTTTAAATAAGATCTTATTTCTGCGGTTTTTTTTGTCCGGTCAAGATCCTTACTGTTAATTATTTTATTTAATCTATTCTCCTGCAACACTTCCGAAATTGAGCTATCATCACGCAAGGCAATTTCTTTAGTTAAACTAATTATTTCCTTCTGTTTATTCAGGCTTGTTTTGAGTTCATCAAAAAGATCGGCAAGAGCTACTCCGGCAGGTTTATTCAAAGCCCCAAGTTCGAGAGCTATTGTAAGGGAAAGGGTCTTGTTGAGTACATATTCCTGTAAAGAAGAAGATAGATTATAAAGGTCTTTAAGTTTTTTAATAATCGACGGATTTCCCGGCAGCCCCAGTCCGAATGCAATCTTTGCCGGCGCAAGATCATCTTCAAAATATTTCCCGAGTAGATGAACCGCCCGGGCTTGCTCTATCAAATTCAAGGGCCCCTGAAAAGCGTTTTCAGCAACAGCAATTTGAATCGATGTTAAATCACTTACTTCCGAAGATAAAACACGCGCTTTGATATGAACAATCCCAAGCATTTTACATGCTTCTATCCGTCTGAAACCGCTTACAATAATTAATTTTGAGCCTTTTTCTTTAAGTATGGGGAGGGTAATCAACCCTATTTCCTTAATCGATGCAGCCAGGGGATCAATTTCGGTTCTGGTTGTAATGCAGAAAGTCTTATCTTCTGAATCAATACACGAAAGCTCTATATTTTTTTCTTTAAAGTGCATAGATAATTCTTTAACGCCCATTCACGGTTATCAGTTTCCGTTTTTTTTTGTTTCAACTATCCACGTTCCTTATTCATTCTGTCAACTGCTTTAACGCCTCCATATATTTGCTGCGCGTATTCTGAATAACTTTGCCGGGCAGGTTTGGAGCAGGCGGTGTTTTATTCCAGTTGATTGAAATCAAATAATCCCTGATGTATTGCTTGTCATAACTATCCTGCGGGCCTCCTGGATGGTAAGACCCCTTGGGCCAAAATCTGGATGAATCGGGTGTAAGCACTTCATCTATCAGGATAACCTCATTATCATAAAGGCCGAATTCAAACTTGGTATCAGCAATAATAATTCCTTTCTGATCAGCAAGCTCAACTCCCTTTTTATATATTGCAATACTGAGTTCTTTGACTCTTGCGGCAAGATTTCGTCCAACCATCTCGACCGCTGATTCATAATCTATATTAATGTCATGCGTCCCTTGCTCCTCTTTTGTAGAAGGAGTAAAAATAATTTCCGGGAGTTTATCCGACTCTTTAAGCCCTTGAGGCAGCTCTATGCCGCAAATACTTCCGGATGCCTGATATGATTTCCATCCTGAGCCTGAAATATACCCCCTTACAACGCATTCGATAGGAAGGGGGTTCGCTTTTTTAACAAGCATGCTTCTTCCGTCCAGAAAATCAGCATACGGTTTACATATATCAGGATAATCTTTTATATTGCTTGAAATAAGATGATTTTGCACAATCGGCTCCATAACTTCAAACCAGAACAGAGATATTGCGGTAAGAATTTTTCCTTTTTCAGGAACAGGATTCGGCATTATAACGTCAAATGCAGAGATTCGATCTGTTGCCACTATCAAAAGTCTGTCTCCAAGGTCATAGATATCTCTTACCTTACCCCTTTTAACCAGTTTTAGCCCGGTAAAATCAGTCTCAAATAAAGATTGCCCCATTACACTTTATCCCTTTCTCTCGTGCTTGTTAAAATAATCGATAAATAACTTTAAAATCTGAAAAGCTGTTTCATCAACATTATAAAACTCAATTCCGGTTTTATATTTTCCATTCTTGCAATCGGCTGAATAAATTACATTACCCTTGATATCAACCACATCGTCTTCCAGGCCTATTGCCAGCAATATTGCCTGCTTTAAATCAACAGGAATATAGGTTTCCAAAAGAATCCCGGATTCTGAAACATTCAATGTCCTGCCGATGCTCTGCTTTACAATTTTATCATTTTCATCAAGTGCAAAATATGTCAGATTGATTGAGTCTATTCTTATATGTTTTCTATTGTCTTTAGTCATCATATTCCCACTTTTTAATTCTTGTCCATTAAATAGCTCTTATTCTTATCACAGGCCAGTCTTGTGGTAACGGCGATACAATTTCCCGTATGTTCAATGATTTTTTTAAAAATTAATGGAGTAGCATTATATTCTTTTTGCAACTTACCTGGATCAATCGGCATAACCTCAATATCTTTTGATCCGAAAACAGAAGCTGCACCAGGCTCATGCCCTATCGAATGGAACGGAATATTACCAACAAAATCTCCCTCACTTAAATTGGCAAGCTTAACATAACCTCTCGGTGTATTGCGAACGACAAAGGCTTGGCCGTATTTTATAGTAAAAAGCCTTGTATCTCTTTCACCCTGCACGAAGAATGGATCCTTGCCTTTTATGAAATCATACAAATCATTATCAGGCCTTCCGGGTCCGATAGACAAATTCGTAACCTGATCCAGTCTGTTTTCAAGGCTCGTTACAATATCCCTGAACTCATTAGACATGCAGGAGTATTCACTGGACAAACGTTGTAAATCGAGTACGCCTAGTTGAACATTGCCAACAGCAACAACAGTAGCATTACGTATATCCCTTCGTACTAACAATGAAGTTAACCTGCCGATAAAACCACCTTTGCCGATCTTTAAAATTACCTCCGAGCCTTGTGTTGTTTTTCTTATTATATCAACCATGCCGTTCAATATAACCCACATCCAGTTGCCGAATTTATTCTCTTCAACAATACTATCACCATCAAGGAATTCTTCTTCGTCCACCACATACATATAATCGATAAGCGGGCCCTTAATCAAGGGTTTGCCAGGCTGGCTATCGGGCATAAATTTCTTTTCATCAGAAACAGGGCCAAGTCTTATAATGTTTCCATCATCCAGCATTCTTAACCCGTCCAGGATAATTTTCATCCTGCTCTGGTTGATCTTCTTCTCAATATCCAAATCCATAAGGGTAAATTCAAATATGCCTTCAGTCCATCCAAACAGCGAATAAACAGCTTCGACCCCTGCGTGTGAACCGTTTGAGGCATCTACGAGATCACCATTTTTAAAGTATATGAAACCAGGCTTTTTAGCATATCTGCCGGTAATGCGCAGAATACCATTACTTGCGTTTGTACCAAGCACTTGTAGCAATTCGGCAAGATTTAAAAACTGAAGTTCGCCGGAAAAAACGATGCTGTTGTTCATACCTGTTATTTATTCAGCCCACTTTAATTGTTTCTGTAAAAATTCCAGTGTTAATTTCATACATCCCTGTAAAGTTTCTCCAACACCATCACCAGTGATTGCACTTGCTGAAAAAGAAGGCACCTTAAGCTGCCTGTTCAGATCCCTTTCCATCATTTCCAGAGACATCAATGGAAGTCCTTCTTCAGCAAGATCTCTTTTATTATACTGCATAACAAGAGGTATTTTTAAAATATTTATACCATATTCCTTTAAATTTTTCTGCAGATCCTTCAATGAAAGCATATTTTTTTCACGCCTGACCTTAAACGAATCAGCGACAAATATTATGCCGTCAACACCTCTTAAAACCAGCTTTCTAGTTGAAGAATAGCGTACCTGACCAGGGACGGTATATAATTGCGCTCTAATTTCACAACCTCTAATTTTACCAAGGCCCAAGGGAAGAAAATCGAAAAAAAGGGTACGATCACCCTCTGTATTAATGGAAACCATTTCGCCGGTTATCTGTTTCTGATAAGTCTTGAAAATTGATTCAAGATTTGTTGTCTTTCCACACCTACCAGGGCCGTAATATACAATTTTACACTCTATTTCTCGTTTCTTCAAATTAAAAATAGCCATATTCTCCAGCTCCAAGGCAATAAGAGGATTTTTTTAACAAACTCATAAAAATATTTTGCAAGCCACTTCAAACCAGTTGAGCGATTAGCTGTTAGCCTTGAAAAACCAAGGTATTACATCAGTAAGAAATAACACCCAATGGGTGACAAAACATCTTGTAATCGTTAATCTAACAGCTAAAGGCTAAGCGCTCAAATAAGGTCACAATAGCTCCTGTTATACTTTTTTACATACTTATAATTTTTATATCCAGACAATAATCTCCTCTCTTTGGTCCTGATTTTATCTCTGTCTTGGATGAAACAAGACCGGAACCTTTAAACATTGCTATAGGGGAGTAATATTGAACATCTTCAAGCTTATGGCCTATGGAAAGGCTGTCGACCCATTCCTTCTCCTTGCTTGAAATTATCAAACTAATCATATTGCCGGATTGAAAGCTGACATCATACTCTATAATTGATCCCTTTCGAGGCCCGGAATCAAAAATAATCCCGATTGAACTGATATCCAGCACATTATCAGGATCATCCTTCTCATGAAGTTGGTTAGACCCCTTATCATCACTGCGTATTTCAGGAAGAGTGATATTCAACTCCTTTTTATCAATCATATCCTGCAGGAACAACCGTATCCTTTTTAACTCTGAGGAATTAAAAAAATCACTGGTCAGCCATTTTTGGAATTGAGCCACAGCTGCATCCAGTGAAGATAAAGCTACATGACATCTAAGAATATTCTTTGCAGCCACTACCCGAACAGTATCATGTCTTAACAATTCGAAAAATTCTTTTAATGCCCGTTCAAACTGACCGAACTTCGCCAACGCTATAGCGCCTTCAAGCTTTGCAGCCTCTTCATGTTCCTCACTTGAAAAAGAGAATAATTGTTTTATAAGATTCTGCGCCTTCATAGATATTTCATGGTTTGCTCCTGTTCCGTTTAATGACTTAATCTTCTGTCCCAACGCTGAAATTCTTTTTGAAATTACACTTAACATATTATCGCTGTTTTCAAGTTGTTTATTTTTTTGAAATAATCCTGCTGCATTTTCATACTTTCCCTTAGCTTCAATATACAACCCCTGAGAACTATAAATCTCTGCTTCCTGTATTAGTCCCTTAATCTGTTTTGCAATATTCATATTTGATACCACCAATTATTAGTATTATCACAAGTGTCGGTAATTAATATCTTTTAAATTAAATCGCTAACCCGAAAAGCTAATAGAAAATTTAATTTATAGCTTCTTTTTACTAATGCTGTCAATCTTTGAAAGGTACTGACTTGATAGATGTTAAAAGTCCGGATCCGGTTAAGCCGAAATTTTCAAATAAATGATATGCAAATATCATACCTTATTGTACCACAAAATAGCATGGTTAAATTTTTTTCAATAAGGACCAGCAATTGTTCGCTCTGTACATACAACCAAATCTGCTCCGGCATATATTCCAATACCTTTAATCATGAGATAAAATGTTGCGGCATTCAGCAGGCAGTTATTTTGCCGGCATGCTTTTTGGCTTGACAATGAAAAGATTCCTGGAATATATATATAAGGTAATATTATAATAATAGCATTAAAAAGGAGAATATTGTGGACAAAAAAGTGACCGTTGTGGGAGCCGGTAATGTTGGAGGCATGGCAGCCCAGCACCTGGCTATGAGAGGGATATGTGATGTGGTCTTGGTAGATATTCTTGATGGTATTCCCCAAGGAAAGGCTTTAGACTTGGCAGAAGCATCGCCGATAGAGAAATATGACGTGCATTTAATAGGTTCCAACGATTATGAACCATCTGCTGGATCAGATATAGTTATAATTACAGCGGGCGTACCACGCAAACCAAATATGAGCCGTGATGATTTATTGGGCATTAATGCCAAAATCATGAAAGATATAACAGAAAAAGTAGCAAAACTTTCACCCGAAGCAATAATTCTCGTTCTTAGCAATCCCCTTGATGCCATGTGCCATGTTGCTTTTGATACAACCGGATTCCCGAAAAACAGGGTTATAGGGATGGCCGGAGTTTTGGATTCCGCAAGATTCAGAACATTTATATCCTGGGAGCTTGGTGTTTCGGTAGAAAGTACACAAGCGCTGGTTTTAGGCGGACATGGAGATACCATGGTTCCCCTGCCGCGATACACTACTGTCGCAGGCATACCGATCACAGAACTGCTTCCGGAGGACCGTATTGAAGCCCTGATAGAAAGAACAAGAAATGGTGGGGCGGAAATTGTAGGCCTTTTCAAGACCGGAAGCGCATTTTATGCTCCTTCATCGGCTGTGCTCGAAATGGCAGAGTCTATTCTTCTGGACAAGAAAAAAATCCTGCCATGCGCTGCTTATCTTGAAGGTGAGTATGGGAAAAATGGTCTTTTTATAGGTGTTCCGGTAAAACTTGGAGCAAACGGCATTGAGGAGATCATACAGCTTGACCTGACAGACAAGGAAATGGCGGAACTGGATAAATCTGCCGATGCCGTCACAGAGCTGGTCGAAGCATTAAAAAAACTGGTATAATCAATCCTGTGTTAATCTTTTTTTAACCTCTTTTGCGACACTGTTACTCATTCCGGGCAGCGCGCTTATTTCATCCAGCGTTGCTGTCCGGATTTTTTTTATGCTTTTAAAATGCGTTAAAAGAATTTTTTTTCTCTTTTTGCCAACTCCCGGAATATCATCAAGCTCCGAATGCAGAAATGACTTGCTGCGGCGCCGGCGATGAAATGATATGGCAAAACGGTGGGCCTCATCTCTTATTCTTTGCAGGAATAAAAGGGTATCTCCCTTTTTTCCCATCTGAATAGGATTAATTCTTCCATACCTATATATCTTATCTTTGGTTTCCCCTTTTTTGTCATCTCTTTTTGCTATTCCTATTATCTCAAATCCTACAGAAAGGTTCAGCTCTTTAATAACTGATACCGCAATATTCAGCTGGCCCTTGCCACCGTCAACAACAAGCAAATCAGGATAGGATTCTGTTTCGCCGCCATCTCTATAACGCCTGGTTAATGCTTCCAACATACAGGCATAATCATCCTGAGCATGGGCGGTTTTTATTTTAAATTTTTTGTATGAGGACTTATCTGGCTGACCGTTTTTAAAGACTACCATTGCCGAAACGGCATCTTTACCTGAAATATGAGAATTATCAAAACATTCTATCCAAAATGGGATTCTGTCTATTTTCAGCTCATGTTTCAGCCTTGCAAGCATATCTTCTCTAACCGCATCAGAAGCCGCTATCTCCCTTAACCTGTTTTCTGCATTTTTTAACGCCATATTAGCAAGCTGCAATTTTTCACCCCTTTGAGGTCTGAGCACCCGGACTTTTTTACCTTTGATTCTGCTTAAAAAGTCTTCCAGCAAAGATAAATTATCCGGCATCGAAGAGGCCAATATCTCTTTTGGAATATAAGGGGTATTCTCATAATTCTGCCTGATAAAAGTCTCTATAATTTCCGCATCAGTTGAAAAAGTTTCACTAAAACCAAAATGCCGGGTGCCAAGCAGAAACCCTCCACGCACAGTCAGCAATGTAATCATGGCATTCCCATGCATTCGTGCCACTGCCAGCACATCCCTGTCCTTTAAATCGGTTGTCACCGCAACCTGCTTTTCAAGAGTCTTTTCAAGGGCAAACATTTTGTCCCTTAATTGAGCAGCCCTTTCAAAATCCTTATATTCAGCCGCAGACTTCATCAGGCTCTTTATATCCTGAAGCAGCTCAGGAGTCCTGCCCTTTAAAAACATAATAACTTCATTGACTATTTCATCATACTCAGACCTGGCCACATCGAGACAGCAGGGCGCCAGGCACGCTCCTATCTGGTGGTTAAGACATGGGCGGGACCGGCTTTTAAATGACCCGCCTTTGCATTTTCTCAGCTTGAATGTTTTATTAATAACCTTGAGAGTCTGGCGCACGGCCAGGGCCGAAGAAAAGGGCCCAAAATATTTTGCGCCGTCTTTGGCTATTTTTCGGACTATAGCAAGGTTGGGATAATCGCTGTTAAGGTCGATGCGCAGAGAGGGATATCTCTTACCGTCCTTGAAGATAACATTATACTTGGGCTTATGTTTTTTTATCAGGTTGGATTCAAGAATCAGGGCTTCTTTTTCAGTTGCGGTGATAATGGTATCAAAACCGTCAATTTTTTTTACAAGAACGCCGGTTTTCATGTCAGTCTGCACCGGTTTGGAAAAGTATGAAGAGAGACGTTTTTTTAAATTTGCGGCTTTGCCCACATAGATAATCTTTCCGGCAGCATCCTTCATCAAGTATACACCGGGCTCGGAAGAAACCATTAGCAGTTTGTCATGCAGATTTTTTGACGTTAATTGAATGATAATTTGCTACCCTTAATAAACCATAAAAAATGAAATACGTAGGGGCGGATTCCATATCCGCCCATTCCATGTCCGCCAAAACGATACAGGGCAGAAATGGATTCTGCCCTGTAAACCGTGAAGGGTTACGATAATATTTTTTCAAGCATTTTGAAAGGAGTAATGGGGCTAATCGCAAAAAAACCGCAAGCCGGCGCCTGTGAACCGTGTACAGTCACAAACTATATACAAACATTTCGTCTTTGGGAGAGGGAAATTACAAAACCCAAAAGCCTTTAAAAAATAATTAAGCACCAAATTAACTTGACAAATAAACCCAAGCAGTATGTATATATTCATATGATGACATTAAATTTAAGCTTTATAGGTTTGTCTTAATTGTAGATCGCAATGGTAGGGCTTGAACTCGATTCTCTTTTGGATTATATGACTTTATCTCATTAATACAAGGAGTTGGAGACTTAGCTTGACGCGTAGTCAGCACCACGATTCCCGGCGGCGCAGCCGCCGGGAACGCAGAATTCAGCGGTTTGTGGGGCGTAGCGAAATGGAGTTTCGCAAATCCGCTGAAATGACAGGTTCTATGCCCATTCTCTTTTACTGCCCCCAACTTTATTATCAGGAATAGGATAATTATTCGAAACTTTAGTCTTTGTCCCCATCCAGTGCCTCGCGCACCTTAATGGACAGGGCCTTAATGGAAAAGGGCTTCTGGATGAAGCCTATGCTCCCCCGGTCCATGATTTCTGTTGCCTGCCCGTTGATGCTGTAGCCGCTTGACAGGAGGACATTGACATTGCCATTGATCGCTTTCAGTCGATCGAATGTTTCACTGCCTCCCATGTCCGGCATGATTATGTCCAG
>JAERRQ010000397.1 GCA_016735355.1 Desulfobacterales bacterium
CGGCCGAGGGCTATCAGACCGTTTTCCTTTAAGCGCACTGTTACCTCACCCTGGGCATCGCTGCCTCCGGTTAAAGCGCTTATGGAGAATCTTAACAGCTCGGCGCTGGTATCAGCAAGTTGCGCGATAGTATTAAATGCGGCATCTATCGGTCCGTTTCCGTAACCGGATCCTTTTACAGTCCGACCGTTGATGCTTAGCTTGATACTTGCCATGGGAAAAACGGTCGTTCCGCTGGCAACATGCAGATATTCTAGTAAAAATACGTCCTTGGTTCTCAATATACCTTCGGTAACGATTGCTTCAAGATCTTCATCTTCTATGCTTTTTTTCTTGTCCGCAATTTCTTTAAATTTGGTAAATACTATTTTCATGTCTTGATCCGAAAGCTCGTATCCCATCTCCTGGAGGTGTGAGCGAAGAGCATGTCTTCCCGAATGCTTCCCGAGGACAAGTTTGTTGCTTACCAGGCCTACTGTTTCAGGTTTCATGATCTCGTAGGTCATGGGATTTTTCAAGACTCCGTCCTGATGAATGCCGGCTTCATGGGCAAAGGCGTTGGCTCCGACAATGGCCTTGTTGGGCTGTACCATGATTCCGGTTATCATACTCACCAATTTGCTGGTGGGGCAAATAAGCTCAGTATGAATGTCGGTTGATACCGGATAAAAATTGGGCCTGGTAGTAAGGGCCATAACAACTTCTTCAAGGGCGGTATTTCCGGCTCTTTCCCCGATTCCGTTGATAGTTACTTCGGCCTGGCCGGCGCCCGCACTAATCGCCGCCAGGGTATTGGCCGTGGCCAGCCCCAGGTCGTTGTGGCAGTGAACGCTTAATACTGCCTTGTGCATGTTTTCCGTATTGGCCATAACATATTTGATCAATTCGGCATATTCATGGGGAACAGCATACCCTACTGTATCGGGCAGATTAACCGTTGTTGCTCCGGCGGAAATGGCTGCGCCAAAAACACGGCATAGAAAATCCCGGTCACTGCGCGATCCGTCTTCGGCTGAAAATTCAATATTATCAGTCAATTTTTTGGCATATGTTATTGAATCAACAGTTGCCTGGAGTACTTCATCACTGGTCATGTTCAACTTGTGAGCCATGTGCAGATCCGAGGTGGCTATAAATATATGTATTCTCGGCTTGACCGCTTTGCAAACAGCCCCCCAGGCCTGGTCAATATCCCCCTTGCCGGTACGCGTTAAAGCGGCAATTTCAATGGTTTTCACCCTCTTGGAAATTTCGGAAACCGCTTCAAAATCTCCTTCCGACGCCGCAGGAAAACCGGCTTCGATAACATCCACACCGAGCTTTTCCAGTTGCACCGCCAGCCTCATTTTTTCGGCAGTATTCATGCTTGCGCCCGGAGACTGCTCGCCATCCCTTAATGTGGTATCAAAAAAAATTATTCTATCTTTCACCTTACTCTCCTTCTTTTGACAGTTTATACTGCAAACTATCTGCCAGCGCCTGCCAGCTTGCCTCTATTATGTCTTCGGAAACACCTATGGTGCTCCATATATTATTTTTGTCCCTGGATTCTATAATAACTCTGACCTTTGCCTTTGTTCCTTCACGGCCATCTATTACTCTTACCTTAAAATCTACAAGCTGGGTTGATGAGAGGACATCAGGGTAAAATTTCTTCAGAGCCTTACGAATTGCATTATCTAAAGCGCTTACAGGGCCATCTCCTTCGGCAACCGTAATTTTTTCGACTCCATTGACTGAAATTTTAATCGAAGCCTGAGAAGTGCATGGCTTGTCCTTTTCCTTTATAATTGTAACCATAAAGGATTTTAACTCAAACATCGGCTTAAACCGATCTTTAAATCTCTCCATCAGCAACTTTAATGATCCATCCGCAGTCTCAAATTGATAACCTTGCTGTTCCATCTCTTTGATTCTGGCGACCAGCCCGCTGCTGTCAACTCCGTCAGCGTCGAGGTCTATCCCGAGTTCTTTGGCCTTATATTCCACATTACTCTTTCCGGAAAGATCCGACATTAAACCCCGCCGTTTGTTTCCTACCAGCTCCGGCTGCATATGTTCGTAAGCCATGGCTTTTTTCATAATGGCGCTGACATGGATTCCGCCTTTGTGCGCAAAAGCACTTTTTCCAATAAATGGCCTGTTGTTCAGGGGCGTCATATTCGCTGTATCACTTATAAATCTTGATAGATTCTTTAGTTTTTTAATATTTTCCCTGGAAATGCCGGGCAGTCCCATCTTTAATGCCAAAATCGGGATGATTGATGTAAGATCCGCATTGCCGCATCTTTCTCCATAGCCGTTAATAGTGCCCTGTACCATATTAGCTCCTGCCCGAACTGCGGTTATGGAATTAGCCACAGCAAGTCCGCTGTCATTATGCGTATGTATGCCGATCTTAATCGGAAGTGACCCATTCACTTGATTATATTTTTGTTTCAACCTGTTTATCAGGCAGGTAATGATAGTTTCAATCTCAAAGGGAAGCGTACCTCCGTTTGTATCGCATAATACCAGTATATCCGCTCCGCCGTCTGCAGCCGCAAAGAGAGATTGCAATGCGTACTCTTTGTTGGCCTTATATCCGTCAAAAAAATGTTCGGCATCAAAAAATACTTCGCGTCCCTTTTCTTTTAAAAAAGCAACGGAATCATTGATCATTGCAAGGTTCTCTTCGAGGCTGTTTTGCATGATCTGCTCAACATGCAGATCCCATGTTTTCCCAAAAATCGCAATCGTGTCCGTTCCGCTGTTGAGAAGCGCTTTCAGGTTATTGTCATTTTCAGGAGTAATGCCCGGCTTCCTTGTTGCGCCAAATGCAGTTAACCTGGAATTTTTAAAATTTATATCCTTTGCCAGGTCAAAAAAAACCATGTCCCTTGGATTGGAACCGGGCCATCCGCCCTCAATATAATGGATACCCATATCATCAAGCCTTTGCGCGATGACGATCTTTTCCTTGGCGGTAAAACTGATATCTTCACCCTGTGTACCATCACGCAGGGTGGTATCATACAACAGGACTGGATCCATGCTTTTCTTCTCCCTAAATTGAAAGATGCCGAATTTTTCTATTTTTGTGAGAACCCACGTCATGTAATCGTTTACCAGT
>JAERRQ010000289.1 GCA_016735355.1 Desulfobacterales bacterium
ATCCCGTTTTTCAGGAACCATGGTTCCCATACCACCGATCATGATGCCCAGACTTCCGGGATTGGCAAAACCGCACATGGCATATGTCATTATAAGCAGACTCCTTTGATTCAAAACCCCTTCGGGAATACGGCTCATCTCAACATAGGCAATGCATTCATTTAAAATCGTCTTGCTTCCCATAAGCGCTCCGGCAGTAAACGCCTCATTCCAGGGAATACCCATTAACCATACCACAGGCGCCATGATATAACCGAGCAGGCGCTGTAAAGTAACCGGCTCACCTCCGACGAATGGTAAAAGGCCTATTATAAGATTAGCGAGATGAACCAGAGCCACAAGCACGATGAGCATGGCAATAATATTAATAAGGAGCTGGATTCCCTGGATAGTTCCTTTACTAATAGCATCCATGGAACTTAAGGCCTTTTCCGATATAACCATTTCACCGGAAGTCGATTCCCCGGTTTCCGGTATCATGATTTTGGATATAGTGATTGCCGCAGGTACGCTGATGATGGAGGCGGTCAGGATATGTCCCATAATGTCAGGCATAATACTGCTGAGGATACTCGCATAAAGCACCATAACAGTGCCGGCTATGGTGGCCATACCGCTGGTCATAATGGTAAAAATTTCGCTTCTGGTCATATTCTTGAGATATGGGCGTATAAAAAGAGGAGATTCTATCATGCCCACAAATATATTGGCAGATACACCCAAACCCTCGGCGCCGCCAAGCCCCATGGTTTTTTGTAAAAAGCTGTTAAAGCCCTTGACAACCATAGGCAGCACCTTCCAGTAAAACAACAGTGCGGACAGAGCGCTCATAACAAGAACAAGGGGGAGAGCCTTAAATGCCAGTATAAAACTTGCTCCCTGAATTTTTTCAACAAAGGGAAGATCTCCGCCTCCCAGATAACCAAAAACAAATGAGGTGCCGGCGATTGTCGATTCTTCAAGGGCTACAACCAATCGGTTTAAAACAAAAAATATATCCTTGGAAAAAGGGAGTTTTAAAAGCACTGCGCCCAGAGCCAGCTGCATTATTACACCGGCGATCACGGTTTTTATAGAAATCCGGCTCCTTTTCTCACTAAGAATCCAGGCAAAAAATAAAAAAGCCGCAAGACCGAGCATACTCTGTATAATCACTATTCATCCAAAGCCTTGCGTGCGACTTCCACCATAACTTCCGCAATTGTGGGATGGGCATGAATTGTCTCCGCAAGTTCCTTAAGTGTTATACCGTTTTTAACTGCCAACGTTCCTTCGGCAATCAAATCTGTGGCATGTGATCCTATCAGATGCACACCTACAATTAAGCCGGTTTCAACATCGGAAACAATCTTTGCCTCTCCCGCAAGTTCACCTGCTGCCTGTGCCTTGCCCAAAGTCCTGAATAATATACTATCCGCACGGCTATTGAGACCGCCCTCGCCTGCCTGTATCTCTGTTAATCCCACACAGGCTACCTCGGGAATTGTGAAGATAGCATTTGGAACAGCACTGTAATCAATTTCCGTTTTTTTTCCCATTGCGTTTTCAGCGGCAACAAGGCCTTCGGCAGACGCCATATGGGCAAGCATCACTTTTTCAGGCCCAAGCATATCACCGACAGCATAAACTCCTTCCGCACCTGTCTGCATATGTTGATCCACAAAGACCCATCCGCTGCTGTCAAGCTTAATGCCTATATTGTCAAAACCCATACCGGCTGTGTTGGATCTTCTACCCGTGCATATCAGAATCTTCTCTGTTTCCAGCTCAACAGGCTTTAAATTTTTCTTTTCACTATTTTTTTCAGATATTACAGGAATTATTGTTACAATAACCCTCTCTCCTTTAATATCCACCTTTTCAACGGTGCTGTTCAGGTTAACAGCAATTTTTCGCTTTTTCATTTCCCTTTGAAGTGTTTTTGAACAGGCATCATCGACTGATGAAAGGGGCAGCAGACGTGATAAAGCTTCCACAATGGTTACACTGGAACCAAAGGCTGAAAAAATTGAGGCAAACTCGCATCCTATCACTCCGCCGCCTACTATTATTATTGACTTTGGTATCTCAGTAAGATTAAGGATGTCATCGCTGGAAATTATCCGCTCACCGTCATAGGGGATTGAAGGGATACCACCAGGTTCAGAGCCGGTTGACAAAATCAGCCTGTCCCATTGCACCTCTTCCGTTGAACCATCTGCATGCCTTATACTAACCAGCCCATGCTTTTTTACAAATCCTTTACCTTTCAGGATGGTAACATTCTGCTCCTTTAACTGCCCGCGCATCCCCTGGTTCAGTGTTTGAATGACTCTATCTTTTTTTTCCATTAAACGTCTGATATCCAGCGAGGGAGATTTTCCACAATTTATTCCGAACTCTTTTGCACGGCCTAAATTTTCGAGTATCTCGGCTGCGGTTTTCATGGTTTTAGATGGTATGCAGCCCCTGTTTAAACATGTCCCACCAATTTTATCTCTTTCCACCAGCGAGACATTTGCTCCCAGCCCTGCCGCACGAAGAGCGGCCGCATAGCCCCCCGGCCCTGCTCCGATGACTGTGACTCCGGGATTCATGTTGATAATACGATTTTTCATTACGGATGATATGTTCGTAATAATTGCATTGCAAAATGCGTTTTCCAAAAGGCGGCACAATATTTAAGGTGTAGGGGCAGAATCCATTTCTGCCCTTGTAGGGGCCGAATCCATTTCTGCCCTCATTTCTGCCCCTGTAGCATTTTTTGGCGAATATGATGGGGCGGATATGGATGGGGCGGATACGGAGGGGGCGGATATGGAATCCGCCCCTACCTAAAGGTTATAAATTGCGTGCTAAACCGGTGAGTTCCTGTATTGCCTGCATATAATCTTCAAAGCCTGCCGCAAAGATTGAGTTATGGTTGGCGCCGGGTATCATTAGCATATTTTTTTTTGTTGAGGGAGAGGCGTCAAACAAAGCCTTGCCGTCACTAAAGGGGATGATATGATCGAATTCGGCATGTATGACAAGGAATGGTTTTTTAAATCCGGCGGCCTTATCAATATTGCGCAGGCCGTTTTTTTCCCCAATACCCAGGCGGTCCACGTCAACGCCCAGAATTCTCAAGAGCGGGAGAGCATAGGCAAAGCCGCTCTCTATAATCAGCCCGTCTATCAGGTCTTCATATTTTGTTGCTATTTCAAGCGCTGATGCGCTTCCGAGCGATCTTCCCATTATGATCAAAGGTCCTGTAAAGGAATTCTTTTTAAGCCGATTTTTTACAAATTCAAAAATAATATGCGCGTCGCGCATCATGCCGGTTACAGTCGGAATACCGGTTGAAAGACCGTAACCCCTGTAATCGACAGGCAAAAAATTTATCCCCTTGTCAAGATATAAAGGGCCAAGATCATCATAATCCGACACAATCTCGCCATTGCCATGAAAATAGAGGATAACGGGCGCCTCCTTGTCGGCATGATGAAACCGCGCTCCTATTAAAAAACCGTCCTCAACCGGTATAAGCAGATCCTCAGCCTGGTCGGGTTTAGACATAATAATCTCTTCTCGCGGATAAAATAAACGGGAAAGGATCTCCGGCCTGTCAAAATAAGTATAATCTATATCTGATAAATCTTTCATGGCTTAACTCTATCCAGTATTTTCCCTTGTTTATCCAGAAAAAAGATCATGAAATTGTTTTTGGAAGCGTAATTCTCAAGGTCTTCCAGGAACATCGCCTGAACCTCATATCTGTTGCCCGCTTCCCGGGGCATGTTGATAAAACACTCTGCGGCTTCTTCCTTTTCCTTAAAAGCGGGAATAAAATCAATCCCGCTATCCTGATCGTGCAGACCTGCAACCAGTTCATCTACGCCGGGGTTCTGAATCACAACAAAAACCCATTTCTCTTTATCAATAGCTATGTTCACGTTATTTCTCCATTATTGCGACCTGTTATTATGATCGGGCTTGTTGCACAAGCTGATAATATTCGTAAGTCTTTTTCATCCCTGCCACAAAAGGCGTATATTCAAAGCCTAATGTTTTTTCAATTTTTCTGCCTGAATATACAAGATGACTGTCAAGGGGAAAGGGTAAGGGGATTCCCTTTTTATTGATCAATTCAATGCTCATCTTTGAGGTTTTAATCTTTTTCCCACAAATCTCCTCAAACACTTCCATAAGGCGTTTATAAGAAACCAGTTCTTCTCCGGCAACATTAAAGGCCTGCTTAAAAACTTTTTCATTTCCAATGCATTTCTCAATGATTTTAGCCAGATCAACGACCCAAACAAAACTAAAAAGGCCAAGTTCATTATCCGGCAAAAAGATACGCTTATTGTCCCTGATAAGATCAAAAAAATATGTCTCCCGGGGAGCATAATTATATTCCCCGAAAATTATTGCCGGCCGCAGGGAGGTATATGGAATACCGTTT
>JAERRQ010000359.1 GCA_016735355.1 Desulfobacterales bacterium
GCTGCAAACACCAGTCTTCCCGTTATCGGCGTTCCCATAGATTCTTCCTGTCTTCAGGGCTTTGATGCTCTTCTTTCTACAGCCCAGATGCCCCCGGGTGTTCCTGTTGCCACCATGGCCATAGGAAAATCGGGTGCGCGCAATGCCGGTATTTTTGCAGCACAGATACTTGCGGTTTCAGAGCCGGAGATAGCTGATCATCTGGATAATTTTAAAAAGGAGATGTCTGCTCAAGTAGATAAAAAAGCGAAAAATCTTGAATTTTATTATTAAAAACAAAAAACTTAAACCCGACACCGGGACCGAACAAAATGGGCCCTTTTGAAAACGGCTTGTAAAATAAAAAAAATCAATCCTGACGCTCCTGATCCAAAGTTAATTTCCGAGGCCGTGAATATAATCAGGAAAGGGGGCATTATAGCATTTCCCACAAAAGGTCTTTATGGTATCGGTGCGGATGCTTTTAACTTTAAAGCAGTTAAACGGATTTTTGATATAAAGCGGCGCCCATTAAATAAACCTGTTCTTGTGCTGATCAACGATTTGAAGGATTTAGACAGGCTTGCGACTCACGTTCCAAAGACTGCAAAATTAATAATAGATGCATTCTGGCCGGGTAATATAACAATTGTATTTAAGGCTAAAGAAGCGTTGCCGGACAATCTTACCGCCGGTTCCGGCAAAGTGGGCGTCCGCTTACCGGTTCACAAGGTTTCGCGCGCACTTGTCGCTAGAATAAACGGACCGATAACCGGCACAAGCGCCAATATTTCAGGAAAGATGGGTTGTTCAAATGTTGAAGATATGGACATATCAATAATAGACAAGCTGGATCTGATACTCGATGCAGGACATCTAAAAGGCGGTCCAGGTTCAAGCGTAATTGATGTTACCCTGGATCCGCCTGAAATTTTACGGGAGGGTGAAATCTCGGAGAAAAAAATTTTAAATATTATTGACAACGGATTAAGTCTATTTTATTGATAACAGTTTATTGGATTGCAGTTTATTTAATTACATACTCATGCCGGAGTGGTGAAACTGGTAGACGCAGAGGACTCAAAATCCTCCGGAGGCAACTCCGTGTCGGTTCAATTCCGACCTCCGGTACCAAATAACAAGAAAAGGGGATAATCATTTTGATTATCCCCTTTTTTATGGAATCCTTTTGCCAATAAACCAGCTCCTTTTTACTTTTTCCATGGAACATCTTCAGTGCCGACTATATGGTTACAGTATCGTGCAACTACAAATAAATAATCAGACAGCCGATTAATGTAAACAAGCACATTTTGCACATGTTCCGGAACCGTGGCGCTGCTTGAGGCAGTATCAGATTCCTGAAAAAGCCCTATCATTCGCCTTTCCGCTCTTCGGCATATGGTTCTGGCGATATGCGCCCATGCGGACGCTATATGCCCTCCGGGAAGAATAAAAGTCTTGAGCGGCGGCAGTTCGGCATCCATACGATCCATAGCATCTTCAAGGGCTTTGCTTTTCTCCTCACTAATTTTTGTTAGAGACTCAAAGGAAGATGACTCCGGAGTAGTTGCAAGTATAGCTCCCACACCAAGCAAATCCGACTGGATCTGATAAAGTTCTTCAATAATTTTTTGTCCCCATTCAGATCCTGAATCAGGTATTGATGCAGCCAATGCTCCCAGAAAAGAGCTAAGTTCGTCAATATCGCCATAGGCATCCACTCGTTCATGGCTTTTTGCCACACGCTCACCGCTGAAAAGACTTGTCTTCCCCTTATCCCCACCGCCTGTATATACTTTCATATTGTTGCCCCTGTTTTTTATTGAAAAATTAAAAATTTTGTAAAAAGTCAAAAATTATATTTCAGATAGAACTTAATATCACCTTGACAGGCAGAGTTGTCAATAATCTCTTGTGAAAAGAAAGAAAAAAAGAAGCCGGGCGCTTCACCTGCTTTGGATCAGGAAAATGCATCCATACCTGCGGTATCAACACAATAGCCGACTGAGCAAAAATGGTTTCCTCAATACTTTTTTGTCCGCCCATCCTGAATTTACAAACCAGGGTTTGACCCCGTTCTTGTGATTTCGGGCTAAGGGAGTTTGGGGTAAAAGGCGACTTCCGGCCGATCCGAGGCGTAGGCTGTGAGGATCAGGTTTTGAAAGCAGGATAAATAGTTGACTATTATCATATATTATGACTATGAAAATATTTGAATATAATGTAAAAAAAACAAGTTATTATCAGAGAAATAGGAATTTTAGGGTTGGAGAGCTATGAAAGAAAACAGGATTGTTAATATCTCTATTGTATTTATCGCGCTGGTCGTAATGGCGATTTTTCTGAAAAATTTCCAGCAGATCATGCGGCCGCTGGCCATTGCCACGCTGTTGTTTTTTATGGTAACGCCGCTGGCCAGGTTTTCAAAGCAAAAAAAAATTCCGGTCTGGATCACATTTCCAGGACTTTTTCTGGGCATTTTTTTGCTGTTGAGCCAGTTCAGCTCATTTATCAGAGTTGAAAATCTGGATCTGAAAAATGCGATTCCTGTTTTTCAGGAAAGAATTCAGCAGGACAGTACCGGCCCGCTTGCAATTATAAAAAAGTTTGGTTTCGGGGCTGACGCATTAACCCCTGAAAAAATAAGTGCATTGGTAGGCAAAGGTGTTAAAATGGGCTTGCAGACGGCACGTTCGATATTTTCGGAAACCCTTTTGGCTTTGATATTGCTGATGTTTATGATCCAGTCGGCAGCCCGGTTGTTTGGTTCGGTTGAGACAAAGTTCGGTATAAAAGAAGCGGCACGCCTCAAATCAACCTTTCAGAAAATAGAAGGCGATATAATCGTCTATTTCGGCACAAAGGCCATGATGAGTTTAGGCACTGCCGTCGGCACGGGGATTGTGCTTTTTCTGTTTAAAGCAAAATTCATTTTTATCTCCCTGCTGGCTGTTTTTCTGCTGAATTTCATTCCTATTATCGGCTCCCTGGCGGCTGTGGTTGTTATTGTGGTTCTTTATGGGGTGTCATTTGGCCTGTCCGCGACTGTTGGCTGGCTCTTTTTATCATTGGCGGCAGTTCAGATCCTGTTCGGCAGTATTCTGGAACCCAAAATAGCCGGCGACCGACTAGACATCTCGCCCATCCTTATTATTGTCAGCCTCTATGTATGGGGATGGATCTGGGGAATTATCGGTATGCTGCTGTCGGTTCCGCTGACCATACTCATCATGATTATTATTAA
>JAERRQ010000241.1 GCA_016735355.1 Desulfobacterales bacterium
ACAAGTAAGCTAACCGCTAACAGCTAATACCTAAAAGCTTAATGTCCAATTATTATGTAGTGCGTTGTTATTACAATAAAAACACCATTACATCCTAAATAAATTACGAGGTCTGAAATAATTTAAACAGGCTCTTAGTTAAAATGATACCGGATCCTCAATTCCACTTTATAGTCATTCTGTTTTTCTCCGTATTCGGTATTTTTGCCTCCAGCCAAAAAAGCGCCGCGCAATCTTAATTCCAGGTTGGTTTTGGGGCTGTACATAAGTTCCGGAGTTATGGATAAACTCTGATCAGTCAAGTTGACAATTGAAGTAACGGCCGGAGTAAAGTAAAGGATATCAAACGGCTCCTTCCAACTTGCTCGGAAATAAAGGTAGTCGCGCATCGGTTTTGCGGTAGCCATGGTGCCTTGGGACAACCGGGCTGCTTTGTCAAGCTGTGAACTGTCGCCGGTATCAAGAAATGTGTCGTATGCACGGTCAACAAACTTAAAAAAATTTTCAGCGTCGTCCGCGTCAATTCCTCCACCATTGTGATAGTATTCAACGGTAAACGTAATTTCATTGCTGGTAAGATATCGAATACCGAAAAGAAAGCTCAGGATATCAGACTCTTCGGTGGATAGCGTTCCTTGGCTGTCTATGGATTTCTTGTCAAAGTCGGTGATCCAGGCCAGTTCCCCGTGAATTTCAAAATTTGTTTTAATATTCCCGGCAAAATCAAAACCATAACTGGTGGTTCGACTCTCCCCGGTGAAAAAGAGAAAGTCCAGGTCTGTGTCACAGAGCAGAAGATAGAGTTTTGCGGCAAAATTGATGTGGTCAGGTTGACCAAAATCGTCGTTTATGGATTCCGTGACCGGCAGGATTACCGGTGTGAATGCCAGAGTTTTTAAGGGGCCCCTAAAGCTTTTTATAAAGTCGGCAGTGACAACATAATAGCCCTCCAATGCCTCTGTTGGATTATCGGAGTCTTTGGGACGCGAAACAAAGGCGACAGGGTTAAAGGCATAGCCTTTCCCCCATTGGACAACTTTTTTGCCTGCATCAAGGGTAAAGCTCGGGCCTGGTTTTAAGGAAAGATACCCTTCCTGAAGGTCAACATCCTCGTCCCAACCCTGATAGTCGTACCGGATCCTGCTATCAGTCCTGAAATATAATCTCGCAAGGCCACATTGATAACCTCCCTCAAGTCGAAGACCAAAATTATATTCTTCCAGGGTTGAGCCCTCGTCCTGATTAAATAATCGAAGTTTGTGGAAGGCAGAGTCACGATCCAGGGCAAACAGAACCGGTCTGAACTCAAGAAAACCGCCAATGTAGTATGATTTTTTTTCAATCTCCTTTTCAATTTCCGCCAGATCAAACTCATATTCACCCTGCCCAAAAGCAGGCGGCAAAAAAGTTAAAAGCATGCCCGCCACATACACGCCAAGAGCGAACAGCGCCTTACTCATCGCAGGCTTTCTACTCTGGGAAGGAAATTAAGGGTAAAGGCTTCATCGGGGAGGTCTCTTTTTTTCATCCTCGCAAAGATCATGATCGACTTATAGCCCTTATGTAATGGGCTGTCTGTCTCAACCACGGCAGGACGCTCAAGGCCGGCGCCGAAATCCGTAATTTTTTTAAAATAAAGCGTCTTGATCAGCATTCCGGAAGAAGCAAAACATTCGATTTTATCAGGAAGAAGCTTTTTATCGTCCACCCACATTTTAAGGCTGTCATAGGCAACAAATCTGGTTTTGGCTTTTAAATGAAGTAGCAAAAGGCCTTCTTGCTGCTCCATTTTTTCGCAATTGTATTCAGCACTATAGTCAAGCCGCATAATATCAGCGTTGTTGAATATTCCCCCGGTCACCGACTGGAGGCTGGTAATGCGGATCGGTTTGCCCACATTCGGAATGTAAAGCCACATGTTCTCGCCCAACCGCAAAGTAGCCCGCCCTTTTTCACTGGCAGGGGATAAAAAAACGGATGCAACCTGCTCACGGCCTTTTTTAACTGTAAACATAATGAACTCTTTTTTTGAGCCGTCCGGTTCAAGATTGATCAGCTTACGGTACATCTCAAAGACTTCGGGGTTCAGGTTACGATCCACCTTTTGAAGGATTGCATCCCCGTCATCTGAATAGGCCGGTACGCCAAGACACAAACACAGATACAAACACATCACAATCATCGATAGTGACTTTATCATTTTCTTTCTCCCATAGGATGAATTATCGGGTAACCAAAACAAAAGTTATTTCGTTGGTTATCACACATGCCTCAGGGCATCTACCGGCTCCATCTTTGAGGCCTTATAAGCCGGATACAGGCTGGCGAAAATCGAAATAAGCAATACAATACCAGCCAGCCAGAACAGTTCGATAAAACTGATGGAGGGCTCCAAAAGCAGGTTGTCCATTCTGCCGAAAGAAAACCGAATTTTATAGCTATTCAGAAGAAAAATTCCTGAAAGGCCGATAATAGTACCTGTCGCGATACTGATCAACCCGAGAGTGAACCCCTCCGTCAGAAAAAGGGCCATGATTTTACCGGGGGTCGTTCCGATAGCAGACATGGTGCCGATCTCTCTAACCCGCTCATACACCGACATGATCATGACATTTAAAATACTGATGAGCACAATTGAAATCATAATGAGTTTCATGCTTATGGACATAAGATCAATCATTCTGGCGATATTATAAAAGGGGGAAAGTTTTTTCCAGGTGTGGATTTCAAAAGCTGATTTTCCATTTTTGTTTTTAAATTTGTCCAATGCTGATTTGAGATCCTTATAAACAGAATCCAACCTATCAAAATTATTCAGACGCACAGCCACTTCCGTGAGCTCCGGTTGTTCCATACGCAGCAGGATGCGGGCATCTTTGATATGCATATAACCTTCCTTGCCCTGGGGACCGACAACAGTCTCAATGATTCCTGCCACGATAAAATTCAGGCCGTTTACAGAACCGTCCTTATTGTTGGCCACCAGCACCACGGTGTCTCCCTTCTGAATTTTCATCCCTTTGGCCAGTTTCTCAGGGAGAACGACCTCACCAGGATAGATCAATGCCTTCCGCAGGCCATTTTCAGCGAATGTCATCCGATTTCCCACGGCCGGACATACCTTTACCTCTTTTTCCGGATCAATGGCGCTAAGCCGGATATTGGTGGTCTCTGAATAGTTACTCAGCATGGCGCCGATTTTTATTCTTGGCGCCCAGGCATCAACAGCGGGATTTTTTTTTAAAACATCTTCGATTTTGGCGTATCCATTACTATTCAGGTTGAGATTCAAAGGGATTGAATCCATGGACGAGACATACCCTTTTTTATGAATCTGTATCTGGGAAAGGCTGGCATCGGTAATTTGGCCAATCATCATGGCCTTGAATGAGCCGGATATGCCTGAAAAAATAATAACCATCAGGACTCCCACGGTAATCAACATAGCGGTGAGCAGGGTTCGTCTTTTGTAGCGCATCAGATTTCGAATGGCTATTTTAAATATTCGAATCATTTTATCCTCTCTTTTTATCCTTTCTTTCCGCTTAACAGACGTGGTGTTGAGTGAGTAAGTCGGCCATCTTCAAGAGTGTGGATGATCTCCGCTTCTTCCATAATGCCGGGGTCATGGGTTGAGAAGATAAATGTCGTGTTAAATTTATCCCGCATGTCCCGCATAAGACGGATAATGTTCACGGCGGTATTGTGGTCAAGGTTTGCCGTGGGTTCATCGGCCAGTACCAGTTTTGGCAGGGTCACCAGTGCCCTCGCCACGGCGACCCGCTGCTTCTGGCCCCCTGAAAGCTGATCAGGACGTTTATTTTGCTGATCGAGCATCCCTACAGCTTCAAGTACTTTCAACACCTTTTCTTTGCGGTCTGATGTCGGGTCATTTTTAATCATCACCAGTGGATATTCCACGTTCTCATAGACTGTCAGCACTGGAAAAAGACTAAATGCCTGAAAAATAAATCCGAAAACAGAACCTCTGAAAATTGCACTCTGTTTGCGATTCAAATCATTTACCTGTTTTCCGTTTACGACAATTTTTCCTTTCGTAGGTTTATCCATACATCCTATGAGGTTCAGCATGGTGGTTTTACCGCTTCCGGAAGGACCCACGAATGATACAAAGGCTGCCTCCTCAATAGAAAGCGTTACATTTCTAAGCGCCTGCACCTGAACCTCTCCCATCTGATAGTTTTTAGAAATGTTATCGATTTCAACCAAAGCCATTCTCCCCTCCTTAGAGCCATTAGGGTTCGCACAAAAATAAGTACGCAATTTTAAACAAGGATCCTTCGTGCTGATGATTTTAAAAAGCATATCATTCATCCGGTTATAGATCAATAATCGCTCAACAATAAGTTCA
>JAERRQ010000142.1 GCA_016735355.1 Desulfobacterales bacterium
GACGGGAGGAGTGTGGGGGGCCGGAGTTGGCAAGGGTTATCAGAAGCTTTTTTATCTCCCTGAATCTCACACGGACTTTATTTTTTCGGTGATCGGCGAGGAACTGGGGCTTGTGGGTGTAATTGCCATTATATCTCTTTATGTAATTATTTTGTGGCGCGGAATAATTATTGCCGGGAAAACGGAAGACCCTTTTGGTTCGTTTGTAGCCGGCGGCATTACAATCGCAATAGGTCTTCAGGTATGTGTTAATATGGGGGTTGCATTAGGGCTTCTTCCAACAAAGGGGATGACACTTCCGTTTTTAAGTTATGGAGGCACATCTCTTTTGATAAGCATGGCATCAATCGGGGTGCTACTGAATATCGGATCATCCGGAACGAGATAAGCAATGAAAAACCGAAAAACATACTCACCGCGGATAGTGATTGCGGGCGGCGGAACAGGCGGTCATCTTTTCCCGGGCATAGCAATAGCTGAAGAATTTTTGCGCAGAGATTCGGAAGCTGTAATCTTGTTTCTTATCAGCGGCAGGCCTTTGGAAGTCTCGGTTTTGTCCGAAAAAAAGTATGATTATACTTGCATCGAGTCCCAGGGAATCAAGGGCCGCGGATTATTAAAACAGATAGCCGCTGTTGCAAAAATACCGCAAGGTATTCTGAGCTCGTTGAAAATCTTGAAAAGATTCAGGCCTGATATCGTGCTGGGGGTCGGTAGTTACTCATCCGGGCCGGTGGTTGCAGGCGCATGGCTGCTGGGAATTACTATTGCGCTTTGTGAGCAGAATATCCTGCCTGGTGTTACAAATCGTTTGCTCTCATATTTTGCCGCAAGGATATATGTTGCTTTTCGGAATACGAGTTTAGGTTGCTCCAAAAAAAAGATTTATTTTACAGGTAATCCTGTGCGCAGGGAGATTCTTGAATATGCCCTAAAGAAGAAGCCGGCGCAAAAGGACGAAAGTCAAAAAGAAAAACGACGGTTTACGGTCATGATCACCGGCGGGAGCCAAGGCGCTCACAGTATAAATCTGGCTGTGGCGGATGCGCTTGATCATATAAAAAGTAAGGATAATTTTGATTTTATCCATCAAACAGGCGCTGATGATGAAGATATGATGCAAGCGATTTATAAAAACCATGCCATAAGAAGCACCGTTAAATCATTTTTTAATGACATGCCGGTGCAGTTTGAGAAATCCGATCTTGTAATATGCAGATCAGGCGCTACCACAGTTGCCGAGCTGACCGCCCTGGGTAAGGGAACTCTTTTTATACCATATCCTTTTGCAGCGGATAATCATCAGGTATTGAATGCCCTTTCCCTGGCAGAAGCAGGCGCCGCCGAAATGATACTTCAGGAGGAACTTGGCGGGGAACTACTGGCCAAAAAAATTGAGTATTTTGCATCTCATCCTGAATTTTTAAAAACCATGGCACTCAGGGCAAAAAAAATGGGCCGGCCGGATGCTGTAAAAAAAATAGTCGATGATTGTTACAGGTTGATGAAAAATGTATCTTAAAAAATATCATATTTATTTTGTCGGTATAGGCGGCATAGGGATGAGCGGCATTGCCGAACTGCTGCTTAATCTGGGGTACAAGGTTTCCGGTTCCGACGTGCAATCCACCGAGATAACCGGACATCTGAAAAGCCTTGGAGGCGTTGTTTATGCAGGCCACAACAAGCAGCAGATAGCAGGGGCGGATGTTGTCGTGGTTTCATCTGCCATAGGTGAAGAAAACTGCGAGGTTGTTGCCGCCAGGCAGGCATCCATCCCTGTAATACCAAGGGCTGAAATGCTGGCTGAATTAATGCGTTTAAAATACAGTGTTGCTGTTGCAGGAGCGCATGGGAAAACATCTACAACCTCGATCATAGCTTCTCTGCTTGGCAATGCCGGGCTTGACCCTACAGTAGTGATTGGCGGCAAACTAATGAGTATCGGCTCTAATGCGGTGCTCGGGCAGGGAGATTTTATTGTGGCCGAAGCGGACGAGAGTGACGGTTCGTTTCTTAAATATTCGCCGGCCATAGCAGTCATAACTAATATTGATCGGGAACATCTTGATTTTTACGGGGATCTTGATTCCATAAAGGAAGTTTTTTTAAGTTTTATCGACAGGCTTCCTTTTTACGGGCTGGCCATACTATGCCTTGATAATGAATCAATACAGGATATTATACCGAAAATAAAAAAACGCTTCACTTCTTATGGTTTAAGCAGTCAGGCTGATTATCAGGCCCGGGATGTCTCATTTCATGATAGAAAAAGTAGTTTTTCTGTTTTTCATCATACAAAAAAACTTGGTGAAGTTATATTGAATCTGCCTGGAATGCATAATGTATATAATGCCCTGGCAAGTATCGTGGTGAGCCTGGAGCTTGATGTCTCTTTTGATGTAATCTGCAGAACCCTTGAGACACTTGAAGGCGTCCAGCGCCGACTCGAAGTAAAGGGAGTTGTCAATGGCATTACGATTGTTGATGATTACGGTCATCATCCTACTGAAATAAAAACCACCCTGCAGGCCGTAATGCAAAGCTGGCCGGATAAGCGTAAGGTTGTTTTGTTTCAACCCCATCGTTATACAAGAACCGAGGCGCTTTTTGATGAGTTTTCCCGCTCATTCTATAAGTCTGATCAACTTGTACTTTTGCCGATCTATTCTGCCGGTGAAAAGAAAATAGAGGGTATAAACAGCAGTATCCTGTGCAAGGAAATAATAGCACATGGTCATAAGAATGCGGAATATCTGGAAGGTTTTGACGATGCGGTTACTTATCTGGAAACTAATCTGAAGCAGGGGGACGTACTACTTACATTAGGTGCAGGAGATGTATGGAAGGTCGGAGAGGAATTATTGCAGCGTTTGGAAGCGGGATGAATTTATGCTGATCGATAATGCGGCAAAGACATTTTTGGAAAATATTTCCGACGGTAATCTCAGGTTTGATGAACCTATGTCCCGGCATACCAGCTTGCGCACGGGCGGTCCTGCTGATTTCTTTGCCGAGCCGAAGAGTCTTGAAATCCTTGTAAAGATAGTTAAATGGACGGCGGCTAAAAGGATACCTTATTTAATTATCGGAGGCGGCTCAAATCTGCTTGTAAGGGATAAGGGAATCAGGGGGCTTGTAATCAGTCTGAAAAAAGGTCTTAACTGCATCACTGAAAATAGAACAAATAATGTTTGTGTTGAAGTATCGGCAGAGGCGGGGGTGAACCTGCAAAGGTTATGTTCTTTTGCAATTAATAAGGGATTGGAAGGGATGAATTTTGCGCTCGGCATCCCGGGCTTAGTCGGGGGGGCGATAATGATGAATGCCGGAACTGAACATGGTTTTATGGAGAAAGTTCTGGGGTCTGTAAATGTTCTTATGCCGGACGGGAAAACAGAAAAAATCGACAAAACGAATCTTGATTTCCGCTACCGTGAGCTCGCCTGGAAGCCTGAATATAACAAAGGTTTATCAAGCAAATCAAGCAACCGACCAATCATAATAAGCGGAAATTTTTTGCTTACGCGCAATGAACCGGCAAAACTTAAAGAGGAGGCTGAATTGTTTCTGGCGGCACGAAACAGAAAACAACCCATAAATCTGCCGAGTGCAGGCTGCTTTTTCAGGAATCCGCAGTCCGGTCTGACAGCTGGCGAACTTATAGACAAGGCTGGCCTTAAGGGAAAGATTATGGGCGGCGCCCGGATTTCCCTGGAACACGCCAATTTTATTATTAACAGGGAGAAGGCCTCTGCTGTGGATATTATATCACTAATGGAAGAAGCACAGGAAAGAGTTTACAGGCTCTTTAATATTTTTCTTGAACCTGAGGTGAAAATTGTTGGAGAATAAACGTCTGCGCAGGAATTCTTACAAGAAAAAAATCGGACTTTCCCTAAAAAGTATAATTAGCAAAAGGATGATCAGCGGCGCGGCATTCTCTTTTAAAATAATCGCTGGAGTCTCCGCAGTGTTGGGTATGAGTGTATTTTTTGTATTGATCCATGACTCTTTAACCCAGTGTGATTATTACAGGATAAAAAATATTACAGTAACAGGTACTTATAGACTCCAGGATGAACAGGTCACCAGGCAGGCAGGGTTAGAGATGGGTACAAATATTCTGTCAATTAATCTGCCTCTTATGAGAAAGAGACTTTTGGCTAATCCGTCAATTGCCGAAGCGGAAATAATTCGATATTTGCCTGACAGCATATTTATCAGGATTAAAGAACATATACCTTTGGCTGTTCTGGATTTTGGGCACAGATTTATAATCAACAAGAATGATGAAATATTTAAAGAGATGGATGACTCGGATCCGCAGGATCTTCCCCTTGTAACGGGGTTAAGGATTTCGGATATTAATGTTTCCGGCGGAGCCGGCAATTTTTACTACGATGCGGTTATGGACATATTGAAATTAGGACAAAAAGCAGGAAGCCCTGTTTCCTTGGGGGCTATTGAAAAGATCCATGTTGATAAAGAAATGGGGCTTACTATTTATACTGGCGATTGTGAAACTTCCGGCCTGCATGAGATAAAACTCGGGTATAATGATTATCCGAAGAAATATAAAAGTCTTAAAAAGGTTTACCTCTATTTAAAAAAGGCACGCGGTTTGTCGGATTTTTGTTCCATTGATATAAATAATTTAAACAGGATAGTTTTAACTCCTGCGGGTAATAAAAGGGAGATTTAAAATGCAGGGACATGATAAACTTTTGGTCGGCCTGGATGTTGGAACTACGAAAATCTGCGCTGTTGTAGGTGAGATCAGCGGGGGAGAAATAAATATAATAGGCGTTGGCACGCATCCGTCGATAGGTCTTCATAAAGGCGTTGTGGTTAATATTGAGTCTACAGTTGAATCTATAAAAAAGGCTGTTGAAGAAGCGGAATTGATGGCGGGGTGTGAGATTTCGTCAGTTTATGCGGGCATAGCAGGAGGGCATATAACCGGTTTTAACAGCCATGGAATTGTTGCGATAAAAGGCTCTGAGGTTACCAGGCATGATGTTGAGCGTGTAATAGAGGCCGCCCGTGCCGTGGCAATCCCCATGGACAGAGAAGTTATTCATGTGCTTCCGCAGGAATATATAGTAGACGAGCAGTCCGGGATCAGCAACCCTGTAGGAATGGCCGGAGTCAGACTGGAGGCAAAAGTTCATATTGTAACCGGAGCAGTTACATCGGCCCACAATATTGTAAAATGTGCCAACAGGGCGGGGCTCGATGTGTGTGATATTGTGCTTGAATCACTGGCATCCGGCGAAGCAGTGCTTAGTGATGAAGAAAAAGAACTAGGCACGGCGCTTCTTGATATAGGGGGAGGCACAACGGATCTGGCGATTTTTTCTTCAAAGAATATCAAACATACATTCGTGCTTGCATTAGGAGGTCATAATCTCACAAATGATATTGCAATAGGGCTGAGGACACCATTGGCAGAGGCCGAAAAAATTAAAAAACAGTACGGCACATGTACCTCGATGAATATCAGCAGCGAGGAGACCATTGAGGTTCCGGGCATGGGAGGACGTAAAACCAGAAAACTGCCGCGGCAGATACTGGGAGAGATACTGGAGCCGCGGATGGAGGAAATATTTGCTTTAACAAAAAGAGAGATTCACCGTGCCGGTATGGGACATGTTATTGTGTCGGGAGTAGTAGTAACCGGCGGGTCGGCTCTTCTGGACGGTGTGCCGGAGATAGCGGAAACGATTTTCAATCTTCCGGCCCGGCTGGGAACTCCGCGGGGAATTAAAGGACTGGTCGATGTTGTTAACAATCCAATGTATGCTACCGGAGTAGGGCTGGTCTTGTTCGGAGCAAAAAACCAGTCGCCTAAAAACTTCAGGATTCGTGATAAAAATATATTTAATCGTGTTATCGATAGAATGAAAAAGTGGTTTAAGGATGTGCTTTAAATCGGAATTTTAATATTTTTAATTATTACATTGCAAGGGGAGAAAAATGGATTTTACGTTAGTAGAAAATGAAAAAACGGCTAAAATAAAAGTTATCGGTGTTGGCGGGGCAGGCGGCAACGCAATCAATAACATGATAGATTCCGGGCTACAGGGCGTTAAATTTGTAGCAGCAAATACAGATGCTCAGGCACTGGATATTTCCAAAGCAGATGTGAAAATTCAGCTGGGAACCAGGATCACGGAAGGGCTAGGCGCCGGCGCCAATCCTGAAGTCGGAAGAGAGGCTGCGCTTGAGAACGTGGATGATATACGCAACGCTCTCGATGATAGTCACATGGTTTTTATAACTGCCGGATGCGGCGGTGGAACAGGCACCGGCGCTGCTCCGGTTATCGCAGAGATTTGCAAGGAATTAGGAGCGTTAACTGTTGCCGTGGTTTCAAAGCCTTTTTCATTTGAAGGCACAAAACGTTCAAAAAAAGCGGAAGAAGGGATTATTGCTTTAAGGGAAATGGCAGATACGGTAATCACGATACCCAACGACAGGCTCAGGGGACATGCCTCCAAAAATGCCACCATGATGGAAATGTTCAAAAAAGCCGATGAGATCTTGTACGATTCTGTTAAAGGCGTTACAGATTTGATCATGCTGCCCGGTTTAATTAATCTCGACTTTGCGGATATAAAGGCTACAATGTTAAAGGCTGGAATGGCTATTATAGGCATAGGCGTAGCTTCCGGTGAAAACAGGGCGATTGAGGCTGCCGAGCGTGCCATTTCGCATCCCCTTTTGGAAGATATATCTATAACCGGCGCTAAAGGTGTTTTGATGAACATAACCAGTACCAGCAGTTTAAGAATGGACGAGATGACCGATGCATCTGAACGTATACACCGTGAGGTCGGAGAGGATGCCGACATAATTTTTGGTACCGCGGTTGATGAAAGTCTGGGAGATGAAATGAGAGTCACTGTGATTGCCACAGGCATCAATTCCGGTGAGGAGATAAAAACTTCCCGTAATTATCAAAATACCATAGCAAGAGGCAAGGTCAGGGATTTGACTCCGGCAGATCGTCACCATGCGGTAAATTATGATACACCCACATTTATCCGCCGCCAGGAGGCAGTAGGTGAATCAGGTGGTGCATCCTACAGAGGTTTCAAGGGGATTGTTCTTGATAGCGATGATCTTGATTCTCCTACTTTTTTAAGACGAAAAGCAGATTAGATATGATTGCGCAGAAATGTGAAGTATGAAAGAAAAATGTACCGGAGTCATACTGGCAGGCGGCCTAAATCGGCGTTTTGGAGGCAGAAACAAAGCTTTTATTGATATCGGGGGCAGACTTGTGCTGGACAGGTTGTATTCGGTATTCAAGAGTCTTTTCCGGGAAATCATACTTGTTACAAATGATCCGCTTAGTTATCTTAAATGGGATCTTAAAATAGTTGCGGATCTTTTTCCATACCGCAGTTCCATTACGGGGATCCATGCCGGACTTTTTTTTGCAACCAACCCGTATGTTTTTATTGCTGCATGTGATGTACCTTTTCTAGAAAAAGAACTGGTTGGTGCTTTGATGAATTCTATTGGAACCGGTATAGATGCCGTGATACCACAAACATCGAAAGGCGTGGAACCATTATGTTCTGTATATTCGACAAATTGCATAAAGCCGGTGGAGCAACAGATTCAACGGCAACAATTTCAAATACAAAGATTATATAGTAAGATACGAACAAAATATATCCCTGAAAGTGTACTGCGTGAAATTGATCCGGATTTACGATCTTTCTGCAATATTAATACTCCTGAAGATTTTGCTATGGCGGAAAAACTGGGGGCATCCCAGTCTGTATAGAAAATAATACCTTGCACGTGTTAAATTTTTGACAGGGAGAAGTATTTCCAATCTCCAAAACATCTTTTTTTTCCTTATAAAATTCCTATGCTTAATGCCCATCCTTTATAACTCATTGATATTATATAATATCAGCATATCTTACCTTCTATTTATTCTTGTGGTATGTTTGTTGCAATAACTCGCTGTGAAACAAAATAGATCAGCAGAAAAAAAATAATTTTCAGCTCAAGTTTTCAAAATTAAAGGCGATAATGTTTTTAACCAGCCATTAAATGCTTTGGGCATGAATTAGAATGAAAGTTTTACAAATGATCTCGTTCCCACGCTTCTGCGTAAGAACGTAATGAACCAATTTTTTTTGCGAGATAGGGCAATGGCAAATAATGCATTACGAGAAATAAGAGAATCCTTCCTTATGAGCAAGACCGAACTTGCCCATAAGGCTAAAGTTTCTCCGATAACAGTTTCACGCATTGAAAAAGGTTTGCCGTGCCGTCTGGAAACCATGCGGAAGATTATTCTTGCGCTTGGGTTTGATCTTGGTGATAAAAAAAAGATATTTTTCGATTAAGAGGATATCATGTTTTTTAGTAAAAAAAATCAAATAGTAGGCTTGGATATAGGTTCAAGAACCCTGAAAGCCGCAGAAGTTGTCAAGACGGGTAAAGGGTTTTTTTTGAAAAAAATAGGATTTATAGATATAGCGCCGGGAATGATAGAAGACGGCTTTATAAAAAAACCTGAAGAAGTTGCGGATGCATTACGCCAGCTTTTTAAATCCTATAATATTAAGGAACGTAATGTGGCAATATCTATCGGGGGTTATTCGGTTATTATAAAAAATATATCTATGGACAATATGACCGAAGAAGAGTTGCAGGACAGAATCAAGTTTGAAGCCGAGCAGTATATACCGTTCGATATTGATGAGGTCAATATCGATTTCCATATACTGGGAGAGAATGAGCATAATCCGAATCAGATGAATCTGCTTCTGGTTGCGGCGAAAAAAGAGATCATTAATGATTATGTTAACCTTGTCCAGGATGCAGGGCTTAATCCCTGTATTATAGATACCGATACTTTTGCTTTACAAAATATTTTTGAAGCAAATTATGATGCACCTGATGAATCGATTGCGCTGATAGATGTCGGAGCAGTCAAAACATCTATTAATATAATGAAAAATACTTCGTCGGTATTTATCAGGGATGTTTCCCTCGGCTGCGGTCAGATAAATCAGAAAATTGTTGAAGCTGCCGGTTGCAGTTTGGAGGAAGCCGAGCAGATAAAACATGATTCGGAAACGGGTAAAATTCCTGAAGAAGAGTTAAATAATATTACCGGATCAGTAATCGATAACTGGTGTACGGAGATACGGCGGGCTCTTGACTTTTATTATTCTACGGCTCCTGAAGACCAGATATCCAAAATCTTTTTGAGCGGTGGTGGCTCTAACATTAAGAGTTTTCGAAATCTTCTTGCCGAACAAACATCGGCGGAAGTTAAGGTTTTGAATCCTTTTGATGGTTTGGAACTATCTGATAATCTTGATTATTCATATTTAAAACAGATTGCGCCTCAAGCTGTAATCAGCATGGGGCTAGCCATAAGAAGAGTTGATGATAAATGATACGAATTAATTTACTCCCTTTTAGGGCAGCACGTAAAAAAGAGAATATACTTCGTCAGGTTTCTGTTTTCCTGCTTATGTTAATGCTGGTTGTTATCACAACAGTTACTATTAATATATGCATGGGCAAAAAAGTTCAGGCTTTAAGTAACGAAGTGGCGGCCAAAAAAATCGAACTGGCCGGATACGACAAGATAAATAAAGAGATAGAAAGCATCAAGAAGAAGCTTAAGACTCTTGATAAAAAAATGGATGTTATAAAGACGCTTGAATCGAATCGTAAAGGACCATTGCGGCTTCTCGACAGCATGACCGGGATAGTTGTAGAAAACCGTATGTGGCTTACAAATATGGACGAGCAGAAAGGCGCTGTCAAAATTAAGGGGATAGCTATAGACGAGGAGACCGTGGCGAATTTTATGAGACGTCTTGAATCCTCCGGGCTTTTTGCAAGTGTCGACTTGAAGAATATGAAACAGACTTCTGTCGGTAAACAAAAAATGAGTTTGAAAAGCTTTATGTTCAATTGTCAAAAAAAAGCTGTCAAGCAACCTGCGAAGCAAGCAGGAAATAAGGCGAAAAAATAATGGAACAGGCGAAACAAGCTATCGAGGAATTCTTCAGCAAGATTGAGAAGCTGACAAAGGTTCAGAGGCTTTCAATCTGTGTCATTACCTTATTGGTTATTATAGGTGGCTTTTCTTATTTTTCTTATCATCCCAAATATAAGCGCATCAAGGCATATCACAATGAATGCAAGCAGCTTGAAGCGAAGCTTGTTACGGCAAGAAAGAATGCTGCGGAAATAGATAGCTTCCGAAAGAAAATGGACAAGAAAAAAGTGCAGTTTAAAGTTATAATGCGGGCGCTTCCTGAAAAAAAGGAGATACCTTCCCTTATCTCAAATATTTCGCGGTCGGGTCTGGATGCAGGTTTGGAATTCCCTCTTTTTGAGCCGCAGCCTGAGAACTCAAAAGGCTTTTATGCAGAGATACCTGTATCTATAAAAGTAATTGGAACTTATCATGAGGTTGCCGTCTTTTTTGACAAGGTTTCCAGATTATCCAGAATTGTTAATATAGAAGATATCAAGATGGCGGCAGGTAAGTCGTCAAACCAGAGTGAGGTTAAATTGAACATATCATGCAAGGCGGTTACATACAGATTTATAGAGGCAAAAGTGCAAAAGCAGCAGCAAAAAAAATAAAGATAACGTTAACCGTGAACCGTTACAAGTAAAGATATAATATTATGTGTAAATTCAATGTGATTATACGATATACGGTTTGTTTGTTATGCTGTCTGCTTCTTGTTCAGGGCTGCAGCGATAAGGATGATCCACCACAAACAACCAGGGTTGTCAGCAAAAGGATCAATATCTCTAAAAAACAGGTTTCACAACAGAAACAGCCTGTGGAAAAAAAGATCGCTTCAAAGGCAGAGACTGCAAGTTCCGGATTTGCCATGCAAAAAAGCGATCTTCTGCCTGTTGCGGTATTAAAAAAGGATATAAAAAAAGAGAATTACTCCAAGCCGCTCTCCCTGGCAAGTGTATACAATCCAAAAGGAAAAAACGATCCTTTTCTTCCATTGTTTCAGGCAAAAGCAGCCGCAACATCGGTTGAAACAAAAAAAAGAAAAAAACGTATACCACGCACACCGCTTGAAAGGATTGCTTTAAACCAGCTAAAACTTACCGGAATCATTTTAAGGCCCGCAGGGAATAAGGCTATGATGGAAGAGGCTACAGGTAAGGGCTATGTTGTCATAAAGGGAACCCCTATCGGGAAAAACTGGGGGAAAGTTACCAAAATATTAAAGGACAGGATCATTATTGAAGAAGAGGTTGAAAATCTTTTGGGTAAGGTAACGTTAGAGAAAAAAGAAATAAAAATGCAAAGACCTCCTGGAGAGTTATAATCATGAAAGATAGAGAACGTAAAATATTAAATGCAGGACTTATATGCTTTTTGTTGATAATTATGATATTGGGGGCTGCCGGTTGTGCTTCCAACAATATCAGAGTGCCAAAGAACGAACAGATGATTGACCCTGTAGCAGATCCGAAACTGATTACAGGAATAAGCACAAGCGAAGATGACGGCACTGTTGTGGTATCTGTCAACAGCAGCAGACCCCTTACATATTCTTCGGTCAAGCAGCCTTTGCCTTTGAGCGTGATTCTCTATTTTCCCGGGACAGCTCTTGAAGATTCCGTAACCGGCGAAATACCGGAAAACAGTATTATCGGTTCGGTTAAGGCTGCAGAATTGCCGGGGGACGGGCAGACCTCCAGGATAATTATTTCATTAATAAAAAATGTTTCCTATGAAGTGACAAGCGAAGATACAGGGCTCAAAATTGCATTTGCCAAGCCTGTGGAAGATGACTCCCCTGCTGATAAAGTGGTTCCGGCGATTAGTAATATTGCCTCAAGCGCAGCGAATGAGATCGTTGCACCCCCTGTTGTTTCCGCAGAGAAAAAATCTGTAGATAAGCATATAGTGTCATTGCTTGAAAAAGGCAATCCTCCCGTAGACATTACAAAGGCCGTTGCCGGAATAGTTAATCCGGATATTGCTTGGGTCAACAGGATAGATTTTTCCAGTGAAGATGCTGGGAAATCTACCATTATAGTTGGAACTACCAAACCGGTTGAATACAAAATAGAAAAAGCAGGCAACAAGAGGCTGAACCTGCGGCTGAGCAAGACTAAAATTCCACCATACCATCATCGGCCTTTAATCACCACCCGTTTTGTAAGTGCAGTAGACCGGATTACCCCGGTACAGCCATCCGCATTAAAAGATACTTCATTATTATCTATTGAGCTGCGTGAGTCGGTTCCCTATTTTGTGGAACAGTCCGATAACCTGTTATTTATTCATTTTGAGCCTTCTTCGATTCCGCCCAGACCCCTGGAAGATGCGGATTTGGCTCCCTGGAAAAGAGTCCTGACCCAGACTGTGGCAGATGCCGAAGCTGGTCATAAGCAGATTAAAAGTCAAGCTTTTTCTCAAGTATCATCTGAGCAAAAAGAGAAAAATGGGGGTTACGTATCTGAAGGAAATGCGGGGGTAAACGCTGAAAAAGTTAATGATTATTACGACCGTGGAAAAGGTTCAAAATTTACGGGTGAAAAGATCGCGCTCGATTTTTATGAAACAGATATAAAGAATGTCTTTCGTATATTAAAGGAAATAAGCGGCAAAAATTTTGCGATTGATAAAGATGTATCAGGAACAGTTTCCCTCGTATTTGACAACCCTGTACCATGGGATCAGGTGCTTGATATAATATTGAAAATGAATCAGCTTGGAATGGTTTATAAGGATGGAATCATAAGAATAGCCACCCTTAACACCTTGAAAAAAGAAGAGAAAGATTATAGAGCACTTATAAGCGCAAAACAACAGGCCGAATTGCAGGAGGACCTGGTAACTGAATTTTTTCCTATCAATTATGCAGACGCCGAGACCGTAAAAGAATTGCTTGAGGATGAAAAGCCTGATGGCGATGATGGACGAAGATTATCAGTATCAGTAGATAAACGGAACAACATGTTGTTAGTAACAGCGCCTCCCATTCTAATTAAACGGATAAAAAAAATTGTTAATAAAATAGATAATATAACTCCCCAGGTTATTATTGAGGCGAGGATAGTAGAGGTAACCGATGATTTCTCAAGAGCCATCGGTGTCAAATGGAGCGCGGAAGGTGATTTGAATAAGGTTACGGGCGGTGATTACCTTGATTATAATCTTGCCTTTAATCATGCTGTTGCCAGTGCATCTTCTGTTGGAGTTACTTTTGAAAGAATAGTAGGCAGCAATCTCCTGGTGGATGCCCAGTTAACTGCGGAGCAGGCCAAAAGCAATGCAAAGATAATTTCCTCCCCCAAGGTTATAACTCTTGATAATGAAAAAGCGACAATAAAGCAGGGAACGCAACATCCGTATCTTGAAAGAGATGACAGCGGCGGATCTTCCGTAAAATTTAAAGATGTTGATCTTTTGCTTGAAGTTACGCCTCATATAACATTCGACATGCGTATTTTGTTGGAATTGAAAATAACCAAGAATGATGTTACAGGTTATTATGGTCATGAACTTGTACCGATAATCTCCACAAAGGAGGTGGAATCCCTTCTTGTTTTGGAAGACGGTGGTACTGTAGTTCTTGGTGGTGTCAGGCAAGAAACGGTTAGTTCAGGTGAAAGTGCCACTCCCTGGCTTGGCGAGATCCCTTTTTTAGGTTGGTTGTTTAAATCAAGAACCAAGTCAGATAATA
Source organism: Desulfobacterales bacterium (assembly GCA_016735355.1). Lineage (GTDB taxonomy): Bacteria > Desulfobacterota > Desulfobacteria > Desulfobacterales > BuS5 > BuS5. The sequence goes on from JAERRQ010000142.1 coordinate 13,728, forward strand.
AGAGTGAACTGTTGATTTTTATCACTCCTACGGTAGTTAAGCTATAGGGGAGTTGAAAATTACGTGTGTTGCGAGGAACATATCTTTGATAGGTTGATATGCTGAATAATTTTAATATAAGTAAATATGCCACGCAGATCAAGGCTATATGCGCCTGGTGCGTTACATCATATTATTAAAATCATAAAACCACCAGATCCGCTGGTGTGACTCTAATAGGCTTTGCCGGTCAGACGAGATATACCTCCTTCTTGAGGGTCCCTGAGCAAGGGTAGCTTTAAGAAGGAGGCCAACGATCATCCCTACAGTTACACGCTTTCCCCAAATACAAGGCTTTCCTCCCATGGTGCCGGGATCAAGGCTGATTCTGGTTAAATATTGCATTTCAGACCTACATGAAATTGTTTTATATAGATCTCCACATAAATAATTTCACTGCGTTATCGGTCGTCGGAGTATTACAATACGCCTTCCTCCCTCTGGTCTTGTGGAATTAATTATCTGAAAACCTATGGCAATTGACCACTGATTCCCTGTTTTGTTAAACAGAATTTACTGCTATATGCCGGTCAGGTCAATGTCAAGAGGAAAATATAGCTGCGCAAAACATACATTATAAATAAGAAACCAACTTGTTGGAGCAAGTGATAATTATGCTTCTTAGCGCTCTTTATTTCTCTGTTTACAGAATATTTACCTTCATTCCCAAGCTTTACATAGTAACGGAATTTACGAAGTAATTCTTGACTTTGGTCTGCATAAGCGGGTATTTCCAACAGGAAACCTGCGTTATCAAGTCAGGAGGGCTGATGTCCAAAAAAACCGTCAAGTCGGTAAGTTTTAATGCCATGGTCAAGTTTTTTATGCAGAGTTATGGTGTTCCTACCAAAAAGGATATCAACAAGCTCCATGAAAGGCTTGACAGAATTGAGCAACTTATAAAAACATCATACGGGACAAAAAGGCGTATTAATTCGGATTCCAATAAAAAAACTGCTGGCGGCAGGTCTGCCATTACTGCTTCTGATCTTGTGGTAAGGGCTATTAATCAATATGGTTGTGAAGGCGTTAATTTTGCTGAACTAAAGGATGTAACCGGCTTTGAAGAAAAAAAACTTCGAAATATAATCTTCAGGCTGAACAAGACCGGCCGGATTACCGGGAAGAGCCGCGGTGTATATATATTGTCGGAAAAGGTAGGTTAATATGAATAAATCTGGAGAGAAACGTAACCCCGATTTTAAACCAGGGGATAATATCGGTGGTTATTCAATAAAGAAGCTGGTGGAATTAAAGGGGCAGAATTCGGTTTTTTATGAGCTGGAGCATATTGCAACCGGCGCCAAACATATCCATATCAGTTGCGAGGATACGGAGAATACATTCAGCGTTGCATTCAAGACTGTTCCTCTTGATTCAACCGGCGTGGCCCATATACTTGAGCATACTGTTCTGTGCGGGTCCGGCAAATTTTCTGTTCGGGATCCCTTTTTTTCGATGCTTAAACGGAGTCTTAGCACTTTCATGAATGCTTTTACTTCTTCGGACTGGACTATGTATCCTTTTGCGACCCAGAACCGAAAAGATTTCTACAATCTCATGGATGTTTATCTGGATGCCGCTTTTTTTCCGAATATTGATGAACTCAGCTTCAAGCAGGAAGGTCATCGCATCGAGATAGAGGATAGCCCTGCTGCCGGAGGCAATAAAACCAAAGGCAATAAAACCAAAGGGGATAACACCAAAGGGGATAAAACCAGTCTCGTATATAAGGGCGTTGTATATAACGAGATGAAGGGCGCAATGTCGTCACCGGATCAGGTTATGGCACGCTCCCTTTTAAATGCGCTATATCCGGATACTACTTATAGATTTAACTCCGGCGGAGAACCTTCGGATATACCGGATCTTACTCATGCAGGACTGGTTGCTTTCCATAAACGCTATTATCATCCCAGTAATGCTTTTTTTTATACTTACGGAAATATGCCGTTGGAAGATCATCTTGCTTTTATCGAAGAGCGTGTTTTAAGCCGGTTTGATCGGATAAATCCTGATACTGAAGTTCCTTCACAGAAGCGCTGGACTGCTCCTAAAGAAGTGACATATTCATATCCTCTAGGGCAGAATGAAGATCCGGACAAGAAGTGTCAGATCTGCCTGGCCTGGCTCATATCGGATGTGCGGAATACATTTGAAAATTTGGTCAACAGAATAATAGGGCATATTCTCCTGGGGAACTCGGCCTCTCCCCTGCGCAAGGCACTTATAGATTCAGGCCTTGGATCCACGTTATGCGACGGAACCGGTTTTGATACGGATAACAGGGATACAATGTTCGTGGCGGGCTTAAAGGATGTTGCGAATACTGCCAGCCCTGAAATTGAAAGTATTATACTGAAAGTTATTCGGGATCTTGCAGGAAACGGCATTGATAATAATATGGTGGAATCAGCACTGCATCAGATCGAGTTTCAGCGCAAAGAGGTTACCAATATACCCTATCCGTATGGGATCAAACTCATGTTGCGTATAAGCAGCACATGGTTTCATGGGGGAGAACCGGAAGATATTCTTCAGTTCGACTCACAGATCGAAAGAATCCGTCGGGAAGCTGCACGCGGACAATTTTTTGAAGACCGGTTAAAGAAATATTTTCTGGATAATAATCATAGAGTTCTCTTCACTCTTGTGCCGGATCAGGGCAAGTCTGTCAGGGAGGATGCCAGGGTTGCGTCTGAGCTTGAAAAGATCATGGACGGTATGACTTCCGACAACCTGGATAGCATTAAAAAGGATGCGGAAGATTTAAATAAACTCCAGGAAACCGGTGAAGACCTTTCCAGCCTGCCGACTCTGGAACTGGAAGATATCCCTGTATCTGTGAATATTGTCAAAGAGTCCGGATCGTATCCCCGGATTCCGGCAACTTGCTATAAAAAGGCGACTTCAGGTATTTTTTGTTTTACAGCTGCTTTGGGGGTCAAAGGTGTTGATCAACGACTAAGGCCGCTGTTCCCTTTTTTTTGTCATGCTTTTTCCCGCATTGGCACTTTGCGGCATAATTATACTGAAATGGCGCAGCTCATAGATGAATACACAGGCGGGATAGGCGCTTCCGCGCATGCGCGCACTAGCTTCGATGCTGCCGGGAATTGCATATCCTATATATCCGTAGGCGGGAAGAGCCTTGATAGGAACCAGGGAAAGATGTTTGAAATAGCAAAAGATATCTTGACCGGCCTCATTTTTTCGGATCATGTGCGCCTTAAAAGCCTTTTGCTTGAATACCGGGCAGCTCTTGAATCGATGGTTGTCCAAAACGGACATATACTGGCCATATCTCTGGCATCGAGAAATCTTGCGCCGGCCTGCGCGTTGGGAGAAACATGGAATGGCATTCATCACTTGCAGGCTATCAAGAATATTACAGGAGATTTGACAGGTGAAAAACTTGCTTCCATTGCGGAGGATCTTAATGAAATAGGCAAGTCTCTTTTTTCGCGGAATAATTATGAACTTGCATTAATCGGTGAAGATCGCACTATTTTGAAGGCGGCACCTTTTGCCGATGCATTGCAGAAAGAACTTGAAGTTGATTACAGGGTTGGGTCTGATATATTTAGTTATGATCGTTTTATACTTTCCGATATGGATCAGGATGATATTAATATCAGGGAAGGGTGGAGCACTTCTACCGCAGTATCTTTTGTGGCTCAGTCGTTTAAGACGGCTCGTATGGGGCACGAGGATGCTCCGGCTCTGTCTGTAATAAGTAAATTGCTACGGTCGCTATTCCTTCACCGGGAGATAAGGGAAAAGGGTGGAGCTTACGGCGGGTTGGCTCTATATAATTACGAAGATGGCATTTTTTCTTTTGGATCTTACAGGGATCCGCATATAGCGACCACCCTGAAAGTATATGAAAATGCCTTTGATTTTATTAAAAAGGGCACCTACACAGAAGAAGATATTAAAGAAGCAATCCTTCAAAAATGTTCGGACATAGATAAACCTGATCCCCCGGGCCCTGCTTCAAGAAGAGATTTTCACAGGAAACTTGTCGGTTTGACTGATAACGCCCGCATGCATTTCAAAGAGCAGCTTCTTTCTTTGACACGTGCCAGGGTGATTAAAACCGCAGAGAAATATTTTAATAAAGAAAATAATAAACAGTCTGTGGCGGTTATTTCGGGTGAAGAACAGCTGAATGAGGCGAATACCAGGCTTCCGGGCGAACCCTTGTCTATCAGGATGATTTAAAGGTTTTATACATGATGAAAATTGCAGTCATAGGCGCCGGAGCAATGGGCTCGATATTCGGCGCGATGCTTTCGGGGGCAGCGGATGTTTTCCTTATCGACCCGTTTGAAGAGCATGTTAAGGAAATTAATTCTAAAGGCCTTATTATAGCATATAATGACGATTCAAAAAAAAAATATAATATTACCGCCTGCACTGATACCTCAATAATCAAATCCAAGGTTGAGCTGGCAATTATTTTTACAAAATCCTATGCTACTGCGCAGGCAGCGATGACAGCTTTATCGATCCTGGATGAGCGCGGGCTTGTTCTTACGTTGCAGAATGGATTGGGCAATCTGGAAATTATTGCGGGAATTGTTGGGGATGACCGGGCAGTTGCCGGTGTGACTTCTCACGGCGGCACGATGGTATCTCCCGGATTTGTAAAACATGCCGGGACCGGGCACACTCATATAGCCGGGAACCAGCGGAACCTGGGGGCCGTAAACCGTGTAGTCGAAACTTTTAACTCTGCAGGAATAGAGACGGATATCTCCGGCAATCTTGATGGCCTGATTTGGGGCAAGCTGATTATTAATGTAGGCATAAATGCTCTGGCGGCAATTCTTAAGGTAGAGAACGGTTTTTTAGGCAAAACTGTTGAGGTGGAAAATCTTATGGCTCGCGCTGTATGGGAGGCTGTAAACATTGCAGATGCTTTAAACATCAAATTGCCTTATGAAAACCCCCTGGAGCAGGTAAAAAAAGTTTGCAGGAATACAGCCGGAAACAGAGCCAGTATGCTGCAGGATATTTTAAAAGGTGCTCGAACAGAGGTTGGTGTTATCAACGGAGCTATTGTTGAGAAAGGCAGGGAGATGGGGCTTCCAACCCCATATAACATTTTTTTGTCGGAAATTATTGAAGCTCTCGAGGCTACTTCGGAAAACCGGTGCAGGTAATTTTTATTAACCCGTAGGGGTGCCCCTTGTGGGTACCTTTTTAGGGCAACCACAAAGGATTGCCCCTACAGAGGGCAACCACAAAGGATTGCCCCTACAGAGGGCAACCACAAGGGATTGCCCCTACACAGGGCAACCACAGGGGATTTGCCCCTACAGGGTGCAAAGGAGAATATAGATGGAGCAGGCTAAATTGACCGTTCTGGATGTAAGGGCACGGAAAAATAGTGGGTCTATGATAACTTCTCTTACAGCCTATGATTACCCATGGGCTCTCTTGATCGACAA
>JAERRQ010000391.1 GCA_016735355.1 Desulfobacterales bacterium
ACTCCCCTGGATAAGCAATTTGTAAATATGCTCCGTCTTATCCACATACAGATAATTGCCATCTATCAATTTCCGAAAAGTCTGTATCCCTATCGGAAGTTTTTTCATATTTTTTTATTCCCTTTAATTTTTTTGCCACAGATCTACACGAATTACCACAGACCTTTTATGAAAAGCCAATACAACAATGGACGTCACGAAAGTACACTTTCGGTATTATCTTAGAAAGTTGAAAATATATTTTAATTATTTGACAACATTTCCCTATTATAATAAAAATGTGTTTAGTTAAAGGAGATAATTATGCTAAATTATTTTCGAAGCTAAATTATTTTCGAAATAAACAGGCAAGGATTGTTCAGTCCATACTTGATGCTTTTATTCGCCGGAAATATATGCAAAAACTGGTTTCCGCCAACAGGTTTGTTGGCTTGATCGGCCAGCGGGGTGTTGGGAAAACAACAACCCTTCCGGTCTGCACTGCATGTGAGCCGGGACCAACCTCAACCTCAACCTCAATATCCGGCCTTGGCATGCCAAGATCCTCAAAAAAAGCCTTGCTCATTTTTTCATCATAATGCTGACCAGTATGCACCAGCATCTGATCTATCCGGTCAGGATGCCTGTTCATGGCCTCAAGAATCGGAGCAATCTTCATAAAATTCGGCCTTGCGCCGACAATGTTTAAAATTTTCATAATAATAATTTAGAATTAGCCGCAGATGTACGCAGATAAAATCTATTTTTTTGTAATAGTTCACCACGGATTACTTATGTTTCTTTGTTGAAAAAAGTGTTTTTAATAATTTTCGTTAATCTGCGTTTATCTGCGGCTAAAAATGGAATTCATCCGCTGCCACTCAAGCGATCCGTAACGTTATTCAGCCCAGTTTTCCAGATGCAGCCCAACAATTCTTTCAAATTCTTTGGTATTGTTGGTCACCAATATCATGTCCCGTGATCTGGCCAGACCTGCTATAAGAAGATCATAAGGACCAATTGGCGTTCCTTTCTTTTCAAGTTGTGCGCGAATAGTTGCGGCTTCTATAGCAGAGGAACGATCCAGGTTAATAAGGTTCAATGGCAGAAGAAATTTGGCAAGGGCATCCTCGGAATATTGCCGGTATTGGCTTTTTTCGACCCCATATTGAAGTTCGAACAGGGTGATTGTGGAGATTGCAACATCCTGTGGAGAATGTTGCCTGAATCGCTCAAGAACCTCCGATGGGTGTTTTTTTATGAGGTATATGCAAATATTGGTATCAAGCAGATAGCGCATCAGAAAGACTCCCTCTTCTGCATGTCAGGCTGATTACGTCCGTCTTTCAGAAAGTCTTCTGGAAATTCACTGAGAGATTCGAACAACGAGTCCCATGTCATTTCTATGGGCTCCAGTATAACCTGGCTGCCTTTTTTGTATATTTTCACCTCATTACCAGAAATTCTGAATGCTTTTGGCAGTCTTACTGCTTGAGAACTGCCATTTTGAAATAATTTTGCTGTTTCCATTTTATTACCCCTCTTTGTCGTATATATTTTTAGTATATACACCAACAATCTAAAAGTCAATTTTCAAGAAGCTTTGTTTTGGTGGGCATACAGCTACATAAAATTCGGAATAATTTAACCGCAAGTTTCAATGAATATCTGGATCTCAGCAGAGACTGCAAATTGCCCGTTCTGCCCCTGGAAGAGATTTTAAACCGGGGCGCGGAAATGAGCCTTGATCTGGCGCTGTCTCAGTCTAACATTTACAGTGATTTTAAAGATTATCTGAAATATGGAGCGTACCCGTTTTTCATGGAGGATAAGGATGAATTCAAAAACAAACTTTTTAATGCCCTGCAAAAGATCATTAATGAAGATATTCCGTCCTGCCATAAAATAGATTATGTCCAGACCCGTATATTTAAAAAACTTATTGCCAAATTAATCGGATCAAGGCTGCCCTATAAAGTCAATGTGTCAAGATTGTCTCTGGAACTGGGCATCACTCATCCCACGTTGAGTATCTATCTGGACATGCTCAAAGATTCGAAAATTTTTAATCCCATAAAAAAATATTCAACCAGGATATCCAGAAAACCGGCAAAACTGCTCTTTGATAATACCAATATTCTCCATGCCTATGCCGATGAATTTGGAATGGATATGGATGTCGGAACGATCAGAGAGACCTTTTTTGCAAGTTGTTTTTCCAATATTTATTATTCAGATATTGGAGATTTCAGGGTAAAAGATACTATTTTCAAAATCGGCGGCAGAAATAAAACCTTTAAGCAAATCAAAGATATACAAAACAGTTATCTGGTTATTGACATTGACTATATCACAGATGTTCGCAAAATACCTCTCTGGCTTTTTGGCATGATGGAGTAAAAGAGGGGAAAGATCGTCTGTAACAAAAGATAAAATCTTGACATTGGGTCCACTTCAATCAAGTGCCTCACCTCACACTACCTCCAGAACCTCAAGCTTCTTTAACCTTCTTCTAACAAAATATGATACCACCGCAAACCCCGCAAAACAACAACTCAAAAAAACAACAACCGCCAAATTGCCATATCCTCGAAGACTCACAGCCCCAATCCCCACCACCAACTGCAAACTCCCATACACAGCAGATACCTTCCAGTGATCCATTCTCATCTCGTTTACCAAAAGCTGATAAAGATGCCTTCGATGAGGCTTTAGCAAATTTTCTCCGTTCCTTAGTCTCGCATACATGGTTATAACCTCATCAGCATAAAAAGGAAAAAGAAAGGCACAAAGAACGACAAAATCATTAAAACTATAAGATAGCCCAACCACCAGCCCTGCAAACACAAATCCTAAAAAAACACTCCCCACATCCCCCATAAACACGTAGGCTTTCGGCATATTAAAGGGCAAAAAACCCATACATGCCAAACCCATACAAAGAGCCAATATTAAAAAAGAAGACGGACTGCCGGATAAAGCAGCAAACCATGCCACCAGTCCGAATCCAACAATCCCGGTAATCCCAGCAATTCCGTTAATTCCGTCCATAAAGTTATAATAGTTCGCCGTTCCTGCAACAAATACAGCAAAAAAAGGTATAAGCAGGTAAACAGATACCCCCCTGCCTTCCCAATAAAACAGACCAAACAACAGACCAACGCTTCCCAAAAGCTGAATACTCAGCCGAACCTTTGGAGAAATCTCTCTGAAGTCACCATAAAAACTCAAAAGAGAAACTATACTCGCACACACCCAGAATAATATCGGAAGCCCCAAAACCCACGATGCCAACAAAAAAGCGGCCAGAATACCAATTCCGCCGCCCTTTGGAACAACCCCTTTATGAGAACTCCGATGATTGGCCTTGTCTAAAAGCCCAAAACCACTGCCCCATCTAACTATAAGCCAGGCGCCGGCGCTGCCGGTAACCAAAGAGGCTATGTAAAGAATTAAATATTTCATTTATATTAAAAGTATAGCGTACTGATCATGTTATGACAAAAAAAATATATTCTCATTTCGTCTCCGTTCCTAAAATTGCGAACTTATTTTTGAGCGAACCCTTAACGCCTTTACGTGAGATATTAAAGCTTCATCCATAGAAGCAACAGGCTTCCACCCCAACAGATCCCATGCCTTAGAGCTATCCACCTGCAATGAACCAAGCAAACGATCTGCGACATCTCTTTTACCCAGCATATTCGCCACAAAAATCATCAAACCAACAGGCACAGGCAACAAAAAAGATCGCTTTCCAAAGGCATGCGCTATTTTCTGTAATAACTCGGTAGTCGATACATCCTTGCCATCAGAAATCAAAAATACCTCATTTGCAGCATTAGGGTGATCAATACAATGAATAATAAAACTTACCAGATTATCCAAAGCCACAAAACTGCGTTTATTATATACAGCGCCTAAGGGCAATGGCACTCCACGGCTTACCCACTTCATAAGCGACCGAAAATTAGCCTTAACCCCAAGTCCGTAAACCAGAGGCGGACGAATAATCACAACCTCAAGCCCTGTCTCTTCAGCAATTTTCAACAAACCTTGCTCAGCTTCCCATTTTGAAACAGCATACGCATCCTGCGGGCAGGGAATATCCTTCTCAGAAAAAACTTCTTTCAGCTTACTTTCCTGCCCTCTGCCCTCTGCCCTCTGACCTCTGATCTCCGTCCCTTCCCCATTAACCTTAATAGAACTGATAAAAACAAACCGTTTCACACCAGCCGTCACAGCCTGACGAGCCAGGTTTAAAGTACCTTCCGTATTCACCCTGCGAAACTCAGCCAGAGGATCAGTAATACTCTGGCGCATAACATGCACTCTTGCTGCAAGATGAACAACTACATCAATCCCGTTGAGTGCCTTGCTCCAATCAGTTCGAGTATTAATTTCACCGGATACAAAAATATGGTCTCCGACCTCAGCAATTTCCCTGTTCCCAGCTGCTGAACGAACACTCCCCCTAATATTATCCCTATTTCTCTGCAAAGCTGCGGCAAGACCACGACCAACAAAGCCATTTATACCGGTAATTAACATATTCATCTAAAAAATTAAGCTCTTTTTACAAAACCATTTTTCTTTTGCCATTAAATCAGCAACAATTCCGCAGCCATTTCCTGTGAAATATTTTGACGCTGATATTTTTCTATAAACTCAATACGCTGCACCATTGTTTTCGGCAACAACTCAAAAGCCTGTATAAAACCATTCACACTGCATGGATCAAAAACCACAGATCCTTTGATATTATGTTCAATAAAATTCCGTGCATACCCGGCAACACCAGCAATAACAGGTTTTCCTGTTGCGGCATACTCAAACACCTTAGAAGGCAGCACTTTTTTAAACGCCGGATAATCATTTAGGTGTAAAAACAGATAATCGCATTGAGCATACAGGTTCAAAAGCTCCGAACGGCATACCGGATCAAATAAACGGACATTTGATATATTATACCGTTGCATTTCAGTCTCCAACTTTGAGCGAGTACTGCCATCACCAACAATCCAAAATTCACAATCACTCAAAATATGTGCACATTCAGGAACTATCTTGTCCAGACCTTGTCCATCACCAATATTTCCGGCATATAAAATTATTTCTTTAGAAGTCAGGCTTATTTTTGTAAAATCATAATCAAGAAATTCGTTGTCAATGCCATTGGGATAAAATGAAAATTTTTGATTTGGGGCAACTGATTTAAAATAATTCAAAAAACCCTGTGAAACAAGATTAACACGGCATGCGGATCTGATTGTAAATTTTTCGACTTGTAAAAATATTGGTATTAATAATTTCAAAAAGCGATTTTTTAATACATCCTCTAAGGTATCGGTAAAAATATCTCTAATATCTAAATAAAGTTTCGCTTCTGTTTTACGTGCAACCAGCGATCCTAAAAAAGCTGTAAACAAACGCGAAGAAGTAGCAAACACCAGATCATATTCTTTATTTATGACTATAGGCAATACTTCAAAAGTATACTTTATAAAGGATCTAGCCTGATCCAGCATACCACTTTTATGACCGGGCAATTTAATTCTTCTGATTGTTACATTTCCAACGCTCTCACAAGCTAAAGCCTTTTGTTTAAAAGAATGATAGCGATTAGGCAGAGTTGTAATGACCTCTATCTTTGTATCCTTTTCAACCAGCTTTTGCAATTCATCCACGAATGCTGTGGTTCGAAAAGAACCTGCACATAAATCCGGTTTATAGTAAAATGTCAGAATAAGTATTTTCAATTGCAAATCTAGTGGTAGATAAATTTTATGAAATATTGACTATTCAATGGTTTTACAACAAGACAATTATTGGACACAACCTTGTTAAATTCAGGATAGTAATATGTATCTTTCAAAAAAACCTCAGCATCTGTTTGAAATTTAATACAGATATCATCCAATAAGATTTTTTTTTTCTGCAAATCCACTGTGGCACCGGGATAAAGATGATAAAAAGCCACAGCTTCCGAAAAACCACCTGTAACTATATCCTTAATTTCAAGGGAATTATCTTTCAAGCACCATTCCCGACAATGTACGGGCTTTCCTTTTAAGCGAGTATAACCATCATGCCCGCATCTTATCCATAATCCTTTTTTTTTATCTTTAACTTCAAGCCCAAAAGGATATGCTCTTTTTGCCACCCGAAACCCGTCCCAGACCTCAGAAGAATTTTCCCCATTAATTACCAAAGTATTATGACAGGCTGTCCCCCGCTGTCTAATCCGTTCTTTTGAATTGCCATAACAGGAAATACCGGAATTTACAAAAATGCGCCTCCATGCCGTTTCCTTTTTGCTACGCACTGAAAACTCAAAACTCAAGGTATCTGCATGGACGTGACCCGGCAAATAATCCGGTCCTATCCTGCCCACATCAGCTATCAGAACTGCAACGCCCTTTTGTAATCTTACATACCCGGAATCCATTAACGGAGTAATTCCCTCCTGAGGAGATTCAACATTAGAAAAACACAAACGCATAGCATATTGCTCCAAATCCACAAAATCAGGAGCAATACCAAATGCACAATCATTAAAAAAACCTGGCTTTTTGTCAGGATGGCACATTACCTTGAGCCAGAAGAGCATCTTTGCAACAGAGTTCAACCAGGTCTCAGGATGTGTCTGACCGTAAGCTCTCATAATGTTAATAAGATCCAGAAGATCTTCCAGAATAATAGAATGATACATAGGGCTTAGTTCAAAATGTCCGCCATCATCCAGAATCTGTTCATGGACTTGCTTTGAAAATATTTTCAACCCCTTATTCAGCCATAGTTCAGCCCCACTGCCATCAAAAAAAAGCCCTGCAAATACAAGTGCTTTGGCATTGGCAAACAGATGATTGCCAAGCAGATGAACTTCAAGTTTTCTAAACAGATACCGTGTCTGAACCGCCAGGCTGTTCATGGCCTCATCAGGCAGACCATTCCCGCCCAGCGCCCATTTAATCCAGTTGACAATGCGCAAAGAGGTTGGATAAGGCTCCCAGCCATTGCCAATACCAGGAGGATTTTCTTCAATCCACTTGCCAATCAGATCAAGATGCAGCGCCTTTTTATTTTCAGCATCACACGCCTGCAAATCATCAAAATAGTGAAGATTATAAAGCCAAAGCTTCTCCCATCGGGGATTATTCCAGTCCTTTACAGAATTAATCTCATGCTCTTGAGTCAGAAATCGAAAACGATAAGGAAAAAGTAGAGAAGGATTTTTTTTGCAAGGGCTTACCCAATCAGCTTTAATTGGCCTTGTTGCCGGCGCTGACGACATATCCGGCCTGGGTTTATATAATTTAAACCATAATCTGCCATAAATCTGAACAGGTTTAAGATATTTAACTGTATGAAAGAGGCGAGTAAAATTCATTTCGGTGTTTTTTTAGCGCTGACTAATTAACCTCCACCCATCGCCCTTGTTTCAGTGACTTAATAGCTGCAAAGCTCGCCCTTGTAGTATTTACAATCTCTTCAAACGGAATCAGGGCTTCACCGCCATTTTTTATCCGATCAATTAGCAGGCGAAATTGCTCGATATGCCCCTTATCCTGTTTTTTTTTTAACTTTGAAAAACCTTTAAACCCAAACCCTCTCAATGTCCGCCAGTTATCCATAACAAGAGAACGGCCCTGTGAATGAACCTCAACCCGTTCCTTGGAATATGCCTTATTGCCATTGGCAAAATAATTGATTACAGCGTTGGAACCATTTTCATACCGCAGCAGAATACTTGCATTGTCAGTATTCTCCTCTGGAGATTGCCCCATTGCATTCATGCAAACCGCAGCAACCCTGCTTCCGGTCAGGTAAGTATAAAGATCAATAAAATGGCACGCTTCACCAATAATGCGGCCTCCGCCGACCGCAAGGTCATGGACCCAGGAACCGGCAGGGACTTCCCCGGCATTCATTGTAGCCACAATATTAACAACCCCAACACCCAGCAGCTCCTTCATCTTCCGGGCAAGCGGAGCAAACCGCCTGTTGAACCCAACCATCAAAAGGGGTAATTGTGAATTGTGAATTGTGAATTGTGAATTGTAAAGAGCTTCAATTTCATTTAACTTATCTTGATTCAAGCAAAGGGGTTTTTCCACAAAAACATTTTTACCAGCCTCCAAAGATTCAATAACCATGGAGGCATGCAAATCATGCCTTGTGGTAATTATAATCAGATCAACTTCATCATCCTCAAGAACCTGTTTATAATCAGTTGCAGCACAGGCAATTCCGGCACGCTCAGCCAGCGTAGTGGAGGAGATTCCCCCGGCGGAAACAATATATTTAAGCTGTGCGTCAAGGGGTTTCAGGGCTGGAATAAGCGTAGCGCTTGTGAAATTGCCGGCGCCGACAATAGCTATAACGCCTTCGCCTTTAGTGAAAGATCGTTCTGTCACTGTTATCACCGGACTTGCATCAACATTGCCTTCATAAACCAGCAAAGATGCAATAGAGGAAGAACCGCTTATGTTTTCATAAATGCGGCCATACTCTGATAGAGGAACCTGTTCTGTAATCAACGATTCCACGTCAAGCTGTCCGCTCTCTATCGCGGAAAGAATCGCTTCAAAATTGCGTTTTTCAGTCCAGCGAACAAATGCAACCGGATAGTCCTGCCCTTTTAGTTCATAGTTATCATCATAACGTCCCGGGCCATAGGAGCATGACACCTGAAAGCTCAATTCCTTCTCGTAGAATTCCGCACGGGAAATATCAAGACCCACAACTCCGATTAGAACAATACGCCCCCGCTTGCGACTCATGCGCGCAGATTGGGAGATAATTTCATTGCCTTTAGCGGATGCAGTAATCAGCACGGCGTCAGCACCGATCCCTCTGGTCTGTTCCTCCACAAATCTGACTTGATCTGTACCTTCTGCCGGATTAACAGCAATAATGCCAAGCTTACCGGCAATATCTACCTTTGTCTGATCATAATCGAAACCGATAACCCTGCAGCCATTGGCCCTGAGAATCTGCACGGCAATGAGGCCTATTAACCCAAGACCAATAACAACAATCGTTTCTCCAAAGGCCGGCTTAAGAAGACGAACCCCTTGCAGCCCGACAGCCCCGATCACTGTAAAAGCCGCCGCCTCATCGCTGACACCGGCAGGGATTTTGGCGCAAAGATTCTTCGGCACACACACAACTTCCGCATGAGGCCCATTGGAGGCAATCCTGTCACCCACTTGAAATTCAGATACACCTTTATCTATATCAATAACATGACCCACATTACAATATCCAAGCGGCAAAGGCTGGCCCAACTTATTAAAAACAGCTTCCAGTGTCGGCAGCAGTCCATCGCTTCGGATTTTGTCAAGCACCATCCTGACTTTATCCGGTTGTTGACGGGCCTTTTGTATCAGGTTTGCATGACCGAACTCAACAAGCATTCGTTCTGTTCCTGCAGACACCAGCGACACAGACGTCTGTATAAGCAAATGCCCAGCCTTACCAATAGGGCAGGGCACTTCTATAATCTCCGTCTTGCCGTTCTTTAAGTTTTGTAGGATTTGTTTCATTTATCTGCGTCCATCTACGTTCATCTGCGGCTAATTCTTATATCTTCCTTCCACACAGTCAAATCTTTATGGGTTTTTATCATATCACTCATTAACCCTTTGCATTGACCATATAGTATCCCCCTGCCTTCTTGCTCCCGCGATATTCGATGCTTCCCTGTCGCTTCAGATCGGCAATCCATCGTTCAATCGTTTTTGCTGGAATTCCAAGGCGGTCCGCCATCTGTGGAATTCGTCTTCCCTGCGCACTCCGTATATGTTCCAGCAAGAGGTTTATTCCCTCACTTATTCCCTCACTTATTCCCTCAGGGGGTACTGATACCGAGGATATCTTTTGTTTCTGGTATCTCAGTATGACAAAAAAACCGTCGCCGCTCTCCTCATAGGCAAACTCTATGGTTGGATATGACCCAATCTCACCACGAACCCGGATAAAACCACTCCCGTAATCAACAAACCAAGCCCAAATTGATCACCCAAAAGACGAACCAGCCACCTTGGATATACCTTCCACATCAATTTATAAATCAATCCCTCGTAACGTTTACTTGGCCTGATAGTTAATAAATCCCCCGGGCCAAGTTTGGTTTTGAGACCAATTTTTTCAAAGCCACAAGCGGACAATAATTTTTCCGCTTCTTTCAAGGTATAAGCCTTTGTCCCGGGACTTTCCAGATAGTTATAAATTGCAAACGCGAGGCGATAAAAAAAGCTTACCTTTAAACAATCCATAACGTAACCATAACATCCAGCCTGTCCATGATGGCACATGATAAATCATCGCCTTTAGCTTACCGCCCGGCTTTAAAACCCGAAAACATTCAGAAAATGCCTTTTCTGTAACTGGGGTATGATGCAAAACTTCCCACGAATAAACCAAATCAAATGCATTGTCCTCAAATTCCAGATTTTCAGCATCTCCAGTTTTTAATCTCCCTTCTGGATTGATACCATGAAAACTTAACCTCTTTTTTGTAAGCTCAATTGCTGCCTCAGTTAAATCTATACCAAATGGGATTGCTCCTGCTTTATACCAATTGATATGATCTATCCCCCCCCGACACCAATTTCTAATACTTTTTTATCTTTATATTTTTGAAACTGAACAAATTCCAGGATTTCCGGCTCCAATTCATACCTGACATCTTCAGTGCCCTGAATAATGCCTTCGATATCGTCATCTGCCTTATATCGTATTCCACAAGTTTCGTTCTCCCAGTGTTTATTAACTCTTTCCTTTAAGTCTTGATTCATATTCCACCATGTATCTGTATACATCTGCGTTAATCTGTGTTCATCTGCGGCTGATTCTCATCCAAAAATATCCTCATCCACCATTCAATACACATCAATGAAAAAACAGGATAACTCGCATCAATCTTCCCGTTATAATCATCATCAACTAATTTTGACACAGCCTTTGGATCAAAAAGCCCGCGATTTTGCAGGCTTCCCTCTCCAAGCATCTCCATGACAACTTCCCTTAGCTCTCCATGCAGCCATTGCCTGAGAGGAGCCCCAAATCCGCTTTTAGGACGATAAATTACATCTTTTGGCAAATAAGGTTCCATGGCCTTTTTAAATATATATTTTCCAATCCGACCTTTTTGTTTCAACTGAGTAGGTATCCGGGTTGCAAAGTCGATTAATTCCTTATCAAGCAAGGGAACCCTTACCTCAACGCCGGCAGCCATACCCATTTTATCAGTATAATTAAGATTGTGATCCGCCAAAAAGTGTTTTGCCTCCAGATAGAGCATACGATTTAATCGGTTTTTTTCTTCAGGAATTCTGTTTAAAGTTTGCCTTAACGGGTCAATTGCGTTGGTATCTGCAAGAGCATTCCTCAAATCATCAGAATAAAGAGACCTCTGAATATTCTCATCAATCCATAAAAAATAGCTGATCAATCTTTCTTCGCTACTGCAATCGGCATAACGGAATGCCTTTCCTATTCTTCTTCCGATTGAGTTATTTTGAGGAAGCCTGCCGCTGATAGCATGGAGCGCCTTGCGCCCGACCATTGGAAGCCATGACCAGTATTTTTCCAGAAGCAATGCATAATGCCGCCTGTAGCCACTAAATATATCGTCTCCTCCGGCGCCTGAAAGCAAAACTTTAATTCCGTGCTCTCTGGCAAGTTCACTGATAAACAGGGCATTTAAAGGGGCAGGGTCGGCCTGGGGCTCATCAAGGAAATAAATCATTTCTTCAATTTTGTTTACCATTTCAGAGCCAACTGTAACAGTGTTCAGATTAACTCCCAAATATTTTGCCACCTTTTGAGCATAAGGTAAATCCTCTGCAAACCCCTCAAATTTACCAATACTATTTTCAAACCCGATGGTGAAACAATCAAGCTTATTATCGGGATTCATCTGTCTCGCAAAAGCAACCACAGCGCTGGAATCCAACCCGCCTGAAAGAAATGCTCCCACAGGCACATCACTCACCATTTGCCGTTGCACGGCTTCCTTTATTTTTTTAGCAAGATCTCCGGCTATTTTACTTTCCGAAGAATGAAAAACCTCCCGCCCATAAGGAAGATCATAAAAACACCATTTCTTTTGGATTTTCCCAGTCTTAACCAGCAGAGCGTAACCCGGCTCCAATTTGCGAACTGATTTCAACATGGTATATGGCGCAGGGCACCAAAGATAGGAGAGATAATAATGAATGGCCTGGTGATTTAATGATTTGTCAATACCCGGATCTTTTAATATTGCTTTAAGTTCGGATGCAAATAAAAAACCATTATTATTTTGAACATAATATAATGGTTTTACACCAAGATCGTCACGGGCAATAAAAAGTTCTTTTTTAAGGTTATCCCAGATGGCAAAGGCAAAAATACCATTTAATTTACCCAGCATTTTATATCCGAACTCGTCATAAAGATGAATCAAAACTTCGGTATCTGATTTGCTCTTAAAAGCATATCCCTTTGTCTGAAGCTCCTTCCTTAACCCCCTGTAATTGTAAATCTCGCCATTAAAGACTATTGTGATCGTTCCTTGAGCATTGGACATCGGCTGCCCGGCATCATGAGAAAGGTCAATAATTGAAAGCCTGCGATGAGCTAATCCAACTGAACTTGTTCTATTAAACCAAATCCCGAAATCGTCTGGACCACGATGGGCCTGAACCGCATTCATCCGTTTTAAAAGTATTCGATCAAAATTACCTGAAAAACCAGCTATTCCACACATATTTTCTGAAATCTCTTAATTGCTGCATTCCCGAAAGAACCGGTGCCACCGGTTATAAGTAGCGTTTTATCTTTAAACATTATTTTCTCTTGATTGAGTTAGAGAGAGCATGTGAGTTGAAGGGACTGAATTCGTGAGTAGTTCTCACCATCTCAAGATTCAAGACCTGGGGGTGATTTCATCAAGTAGGGCGGGGTGGTTATCCAAGAGTTTAAACAGGTTCGTGACCGATTGCATGGGTTTGGCTTTGCCGCGTTCGTAGCGGGAGAATGCGTTTCGCCCTCCCCCGGTTAGCAACGCAGCTTCCTGCTGTGTCAGTTTGAGTTTTTTACGAATTCTTACAAGTTCAGCCGATTCTTTTGCATCAATTTTCCTGGCGAATTGTTTGATGGCTTCGGCAAAGCGCACACCTTCGCCTGCATCGAATTCAACTTCCCCGCAATGGCAACAGTGCCATCCCTTGACCCCGGGAATAACGGTATGGTGTCCTTTATAGGTATATGGCACATCCCGAACAGTATGCACCATCTCTTTTTGTTCGCAATTCAGACAGTCGCGTTTCATCTCATTTCTCCTTGAACTGGATCACTATAGACCCATCATGGCGTATATAACCTTGACATAGGCTATTCCGGAAAGCGTTTCCGGGTGGTAAACATCCTGCCAAATTTGGCTTGATGCATGGGTCGTCATACTTTTGTAAAAATCGGATCGACCCATGGAACAAACCATGCCTATCCGGTTGACACAGGTTGATTATCTTTGCATGGCGAAAAATTATATATTATCAAACAGATAGCCTTTATTCACCTGTGCTAACCGGATAGGCGTGGAACAAACCACTTCGATTGCTTGACCAATTTCAAGTCCCATTGTCTGAGCGCCGATCAATGCCGTTGCGGTAAAAGCGTCCGCACCGCGTAAACGAACGCCGGCTGTTGGAGGAACTCAGCAGCCGGCGATAAGCGCAACCGTGTGCGTAGCGTAGCTCACGGTTGCGCTTATAAGCGGATTGTACTGCTTAAAGGTCGTAATGCGGTTTACGTTTTTCCATAAATTAACCTTATAGGGTAATTTTGTCAAGTAATGTTTGATAAAAATCTAAATTTCTGCTACAAACTCTATTCACAAGTCTCACATGTTGAACTATTTATGGATGTCCCACAAGTGCTCTCTCATCACCTGAAGCCCATATCTCCCGTGCCCTTTCAGACCATTTCATATATTCATCATTACTCATGTCAAGGCACTGTTGATACACCTCAAGCATTTTGGCCGTTGTAATATACACCCGTTTTTTACCTTCATGTTTTTCGCGTCTTTCGTGGTGAAAATAATGCCATTGCATCCCGCAGACTGCCTGAATCACGAACATTGCCGATATAAAATTTCAGCATGGTTCTTCTACCCTCTACCCAAAAAAAAGTTTCCGATTCTGTTCAACCACCCCGTCATCCTTTGTCACCTGAAGCCCATAACTCTGCGCCCTTTCAGACCATTGCACATATTCCTCATCATTCATGTCAACGCACTTTTTAAGAACTTTTTGAAACATCTCCGGCTTACTCAAAGGCAGGCCCCAGCCAACACCTTTTTCTTCCAAATTTCGCCAGGGGGTCTGATCGCTTATTAAAACAGGGCAACCAGCGCAAAGCGCCTCTAATATCACATGCCCAAAGTTTTCACCCAGTGTGGGGAAAAAGAAAAAATCATACTCCCTCATTACAGCGCCCACTTTGTCATGCTCTACACTTCCGCAATAATTGACCTTAATATTATCCGGCAAGGTACTGATAATTTCCTCGCACTCAGACCAATATGCCTTGTCCTCAATAGGCCCGTAAATATTAAACTGAACATTCCCAATTAATCCATTAAGCATCTTTAAAGCGCTATCCAGATTTTTCATTCGGGATATGCGGGACAGAAAAATGATCTTAAGGCATCCTTTTGCCTTTTTCTTTACTGCAATCAGCCCATCTGCCGCATTGAGCACAGGCGGCAGATCAGGAGCAATAATCACCTGCACATTATTGCCAAACCAGCACCGGATATCCACCTCCTCATACCGGCTTGACGCTTGCCAAATAACGCTGCGGTACAGACCAAGTGCTTTCGCCACTGTCATATACACCCGTTTTTTAAAGCTCTTCAGCCCAAGGGCACCGGGTGAAAACTCCCCGCGCGGAGCAATAACCAATGGCTTGCCTGGAATCAGCCGAAACCTTTGTAATAATAATGGCTTGATGGTAAAATGAGGTGAGAATAAACTGTTAAGATAGAGAACATCATATTCCGTTGAAATCAAAAGCTTTCTAAAATCACTCAAAGAACGGTTTTTTTGAGACATATAAAAGACATCGGCCTTGCCGACCCTGTTCCAGCCGTCAATTTTGATTCCAGGATAAGGCTTCGCGTCATCAAAATCACGATCAGCAGTAACAATCTTAAATTCAAACTCAGCCCCCAGCCTGTCCACCATATTCGCTAATGTCCGTATCGGCCCGCCGGCTTTGTAGCCTGGGAGGTAGTAGCCGACGGATGTTAGGATTTTAAGTTTTAACGGTTGTTTTGTTTTTAACATATTATTGTGCGCCTTTAATGCATTCTTTGACTATTTATGGGCGAACCAGTCTAAAATATGATGATGCAACCGCTTCTATTTTGAATTGCGACAACCATTGTTGTAAAGTTGCAGAATCAAGATGGGGAGGATTTTCAATAAATTTTACCACCTCTTTAATACGTTCTGCGAATAAACTATCCCGATATTCCAGTAGATTCATTGATGGTTGATACATTTTAAAAAAAGAAATGGAACTGTCATAGTTTGTAGTTACAAGATTAAGCACAGGTTTGCCTGTGCTTGCATATTCCACTACCTTGCTTGGCAATTGATAGGAAGTGCTATTCCCGATATTAATAAGAACATCGGACTTTTTAATGGCTTGAGCAGCTTTTTCCCTGCTAACTTGCCCGTGCAGAAAAATTTTTGTGCCAAGCAGCGCTTGATACTTATCAAAAAAATCATGACAATCGTGAATACTCCCGAAAAAATGAAGTTCAAGCCTGTCTCCAATATTGGTATTCAGCAATTTGCTGAACAAAAACAAAAGATAGCCAGGGCTTCGAATATTTTTATAAAGCGTCCCAATAAAGACAAGTCTCAATTTTTGATTTTTCGGAAAAAGAGGAGATATACTTTCATTGTTTATCTGAGAAAGCAAAGGCGGAATGACATAAATTTTAGAGGTATTTTCAGGAAAGAGCTCTGCATACTTCTCCAAAGTTGGCTTTGTAGTTACTGCAATAACATCAGATTGATTAAATATCTCTCTTTCGCACTTATAGTTCAATTTTTTGTAGAAGATGTGATTATTTGTCGGAGTTTTTTCCAGAAAACAGAACGGATCGCCAATGTCAACCAGCCACTTGATTTGTGGATATTTTTTTTTCAGATTAAATCCGATTAGATGGCTGGTGAAGGGAATAGATACGGTAATAAAACTGTCATAGCAATTTTCTGTGAGCAACTGCCCCGCCTTTTTAACCGCAGAAAAATACCACAGGCATGCATAGTCCGGCCAATATACCTTTTTCCATGTATGATCATGGAAGCATTTTATAAGACGTCCGGCTTTATGGCGTACGCTGATACCTGCAGAAGATTCCTGGTTGCCCGGCGTTTTTTTCCCGGACAGTTTTTTTATGCTGAGCCTGTTTCTTAAAAACTCTGTTATTTTTCCTCCGGTCCTGTAAATATTAACTCCATTCAAAATTTCGTTTTCAGGCAAACCAGGTCCCCAGCCACACACCACATCAACACGATGCCCTTGTTTTGTCCAATGTTCAGCGATGGCTGACCACCGAAATGCACGTGGTGTAAGTGCAGGAGCATAGGAATAACAAATAATTAAAATATGAAAACTTTTTACTATTTTTAATAACCTTTTTTCCGAAGTAGGAACGGGGACGAAATAACTGAAAAATGGTCTAATTAAAGCGCAATCTTTCTGCCATAAGAAGATGAGTAAAAATTGTTTGCGGGAGGATGTTTTCCGAAATTATAAACAGTGTTAATATTTTTAAAATTGCTGAACATCCATGGTATCTCAATAAACTGCTGCATAGATTGTGCGTATATATGTAATATTTTAAGCTTACATTCCTGAAAATTTGTATAAAAGCATATTTTTGAACCATATCCATAATGCCGCCCGACAAACCCTTCTATTCCAAAATACAGACACTCCCCGCTGACTGCATTCCCAAGCTTAAACAGATTCTCATTGAGATTGGCCGGTTCACGGCCTTTCACTTGCGGGGCAAAGTGTGCCTTGACTGAGCGGTATTCGTTCCGACGTTCGGGTAACGGGGTATAAAGATATGTGCCGGGGTCGGAAATTATGTCTTTTCCGTCGATATTAAGCTCAATTGAAAGCTGGTCGTTGTGGGCATGTCCACCGTTGCCGTTTTGGCCAATGGAGCCGCAGCGGATGGCAAGATAAAATCGTTTTGAACGGTAGATATAAAGCCCGAAATCAGGATAAGCATAGAGTTTCAAACTAACTGC
>JAERRQ010000225.1 GCA_016735355.1 Desulfobacterales bacterium
AATTGAAGACGAACCTGTTTCAATTAACCAGCTAAAACGCTTTGTCGCTGATTATGAAATGAACTCGGGAATCCGTGTACCGATATCCTGCGCTCTCCCTACAGGCAAATCTGCTGCGGTTATCGGCGGCGGCCCGGCAGGATTAAGCTGCGCTTTTTTCCTCAGACGATTGGGACATGAGGTCAACATATTTGAGGCAATGCCCAAACTTGGCGGAATTATTCGTTACGGAATTCCGGAATATAGGCTTCCCAAGAAAGTTTTGGACTGGGAAATAGAAGGGATTCTTAATCTTGGCATAAAATCCCATACAGGAGTTAGATTCGGCCGGGATTTTGATATCGGGTCGCTTGTGGCTGCAGGATATGATTCGATTTTTCTTGGAATCGGGGCATGGGAAGATTACAACCTTGGTATTAAGGGCGAAGATTTTAAGGGATGTTATAAAGGTATTGAGTTTCTTTCAAGCGTAGCATCCGGCAATCCTCCCCCTATAGGAAAAAAAGCCGCTGTAGTTGGCGGTGGGAATTCCGCCATAGATTGTGTTCGTTCCCTGATAAGACTTGGTGCTGAAGAAGTTTATATTGTTTACCGCCGAACGCGCAATGAAATGCCGGCTAATGAGGTCGAAATAGTAGCTGCAGAACATGAAGGCGTCAAGTTTCAGTTCCTGGCGGCGCCCGAATCCGTAAAAGCGGATGCGGCAGGTAATGTAACCCACCTTGAATATCTCAAAATGGAATTAGGAGAACCTGATGCCAGCGGCAGAAGACGTCCTGTGCCCATAGAGGGTTCTGAAACCCTGCTTGAAATCGATATGCTTATAACCGCAATCGGCCAGAGGCCGGATGTATCCTTTAAGGATAGCGGAAAACGGCTTGAAGAACTTAATATAACAAGATGGAAAACTATTGATGCTGATCCGTTAACCCTCCAGACCAGTATTCCATATGTTTTTACGGCTGGAGATTCCGCCACGGGCGCCTCACTTGTAGTCGAAGCAATCGGCGGCGGCAGAAGAGCTGCCAGGTCCATGCATCAATATATGACAGGTCAGGAAATAAAAGCGGTTGAAAATTCTTTGTTTAAAAAACATATAACGGAATCGATATTTAAATCTGTTAAAGGAATAATCAAAAAACCCCGAGTTACGATGCCTGAACTGCCAGTAATAGAGCGGATTTCAACAATGGACGAAGTAGATCTTGTGATCAGCGAAAAAGATGCATTGCGCGAATCGAATCGCTGCCTCTCTTGTTGCATCACATGTTATGATAAAGACGCTGCTTAAAAAAAGTGTAACCGTTCACGGTTTACAGTTATCAGTTTACGGTTGAAAAAACCAAAAAATTTTGGAATTTATAGCTAATTGTTTCAATCATGGCCGTTGCCATCTGGATTTCCATGCAAAACTTGGCAACCTTTTACGCAGAGCCTTGTAAAAGCAAACTTTTGCTTCCCTGTTTAGAATTCGAGTTTTGCTATGTTGTTAACTGTAAACCGACAACCGTGAACGGTTACAAAAAAGTTTATATGGATTCCGGTTGTGTGAATGCTTTGAGGTACTCTGGACCTTTTCCTTAAGAGGTCTGGAGCATAAAGTTTAAACACTTCAATCGTATTACATGTCATCATCCCAACTGATTGTAAAGCTGCTGAACCCCATATATAGATTTCAAAGAATCAAGCATTATAATCAAGAAAAAAGTCGCCCACTTTTACAACCATCCAATGATTTCATCCAATATTGACATCCAATATTGATAAGAACCCTCAAAGCCGGCACTAAAATAAACCCAACTTGCTGGTACTGAAAGCAGGCTGGAATGGTCTGAGATTATATACTATATTATATACTTGAGTTTTAGAAAAATAGATTCTACGAATTATATGGGTTGGCATGGTTTTTGTTTGTCAAGTTAATGTTCCTGTATCTTCCAAGTGCTTACAGTAAAATTGGGGAAATTACTATTAAAAATCTTATAAAAAAAATGTGCGGTAAGAAATAGGCATACTATTAGTAGTATTAATATAATTAGGGAACTAATTATTATGGAAAAAGCCGTTGAAGAACAATTGGAGCGGGCAGCATGACGCAATAAAAGTGCCAAAACTCTATTTGTTAAAGAACTATTTTTCGAAAACTCAAGTATATATTAGGGGAATAAATATGGCTTCAAAAAAATTCAAAGGTGCAATTTTTGACTTGGATGGTGTTATCACCGGAACAGCGCGCATACATGCTTTGGCCTGGGAAAGCATGTTCAACCTTTTTCTTAAGCAGATTGCGGAAAGAGACAAGAAGCCGTTTATGCCTTTTGATAAAGAAAAGGATTATCTGGAATATGTGGACGGCAAACCAAGGCCGAAAGGCGTGCAGAGTTTTTTAGAGTCAAGGTATATTGAGTTTCCCTATGGAGAACTTGACGATCCGCCTGACAAGGAAACGATTTGCGGAATGGGCAATAGAAAAAATATAGATTTCCAGGATATACTCCGCCGTGAGGGGCCGGAGTTGTACGAAACTTCAATTAAATTAATAAAAGAACTTAAAAGAAGAGGTGTCAAGGTCGGGGTAGCCTCATCAAGCCGTAACTGCCGTCTTATTCTACAACTGGCGGGTATTGAAGATCTTTTTGATACCCGTGTTGACGGAGAAGTATCGCGGGAACTTGACTTGCAAGGCAAACCGGATCCTGACATTTTTGTTGTTGCGGCAAAAAATATCGGCCTTAAGCCTGGAGAGTGCATGGTAGTGGAAGACGCCATTTCCGGAGTACAGGCAGGAAGAAACGGTAACTTCGGTTTGACCCTGGGCGTGGCAAGAGATATCGACGGATTGGTACTCAAGCATAACGGGGCTGATATTGTGGTACAGGATCTTGGTGATATCAGCGTTAATGATATAATCGACTGGTTTGAAACAGGTATTCAGGCTGACGGCTGGAACCTGAACTATAATTTTTTTGATAAAGATAATGAGAAATTAAGAGAAACCTTGACAACAGTGGGCAACGGATATTTTGGAACAAGAGGCTGTTTTGAAGGCGCACAAGCTTCAGACATCCATTACCCCGGAACCTATATCGCCGGAATGTACAATAAGTTGCCGACAAAAATTCAGGGTAAAAATATTTATAATAACGACTTTGTCAATTGTCCGAACTGGATCCTGATAGAACTCAAGATCGGGAACCAGGAATTCAAGAATCCCCTTGAGATGGAACTTCTTGATTATGAACAAACTTTGTGCGTCCAGGACGGCGTAATGATGCGGTCGATAATATGCAGGGACAAACCCGGAAGGCTTACAAAAATCAGAACACAGCGGATTGCAAGCATGGAAGAACCGCACCTCGCCGCCATAGAATATAACTTGACGCCATTAAATTATTCAGAAAAAATTACAATAAGATCCTCCCTGGACGGAACTGTGATAAATGATGGCGTTGCCAGATACCGAGACTTGAAATCAAAGCATCTCTCTCCCATAGCACAGGGCAAAACAAGAAACGGAATTTTTCTTCATGTTCAGACCAACAGGTCAAAATACCAGATCATCATGAATGCCAGAATAGGTGTAAATGTAAACGGAAAGCCGTTACCGCTTACAAAAGCCCTGTATCAAAAAAAAGGCTTGATCGGAGAAAAAATTGAAATAGCTGCAGATGAAGGTACAACCTATTCCCTGTCAAAAATTGTCAGCATTTATACTTCCCTTGACAAGGGTATTACAAATTTAAAAAAAGTCGCTTCCGAAGCTGTTGCGGCTTACAAAACATTCCATGAAGTTTATACACCCCACGCCAGAGCATGGAAAAGGCTCTGGAAGCAGTCAGACATAATAATAAAGGGGGACAGACTAGTACAGCAAACAGTCAGGTTGCATATCTATCATCTGCTTGTCACTGCATCTCCGCATAATAAAAATAGAGATGCCGGAATCACAGCGCGCGGCCTTCATGGAGAGGCATACCGGGGTCATATATTTTGGGATGAAATTTATATACTTCCATTTTATAACAGGCGGTTCCCTGAAATCAGCAAATCATTGCTTATGTACCGGTATAACCGGCTTGATGCTGCCCGAAAATATGCAAAGGATAACGGATACAAGGGAGCAATGTATCCATGGCAGACTGCTGATGACGGGACAGAAGAAACTCAGACAGTACATTATAATCCAAAAGACGGTTCTTGGGGCCCTGATTTGAGCTTGCGCCAGAGGCATGTTTCGATTGCGGTATTTTATGATGTCTGGAATTATCTTGAAAGCACCGGGGACATGCAGTTCTCTGCCGAGTATGGTATGAAAATTATGCTTGAAATAGCCAGATTCTGGGCCAGTATCGCAAAATTTGATAATACAACCGGAAAATATCATATTAAAGGCGTGATGGGTCCCGATGAATTCCACGAAAAAATACCGGATACAGATGAACCCGGCATCCGGGATAATGCCTATACAAATATTATGGTTGTCTGGCTCCTGGAAAAAGCCCTCGTGCTTATTGATGAACTTGGTGAAAAGAGACTTGAAAAACTCTCTGGAAAAATCGATTTTGATATCAGCGAAACGGATAAATGGCGTGATATAACAAAAAATATGAATGTTATCCTGGATGGTGACAGCATTATAAGTCAGTTTGATGGATATATGGAACTTAAAGAGCTGGACTGGGATCAATACCGTAAAAAATACGGAGATATTCATCGTCTGGACCGTATACTGAAAGCTGAGGGGAAGAGCCCGGACGATTATAAACTCGCCAAACAGGCAGACGTCTTGATGATGTTTTATCTCCTCTCGCCGGAGGAAGTGGGAAAGATTTTGAACCGGCTTGGTTATAAAATAGACGATCCATTAGATTTGTTGAAAAAGAACTATGATTTTTATGAAAAAAGGACCAGTCATGGCTCAACCCTAAGCAAGGTTGTACATGCAGTTGTCTCCAGCTACATCCATTCAGGCGCGACAGCTTGGGACTGGTTCCTGGAGGCTGTCAAAAGCGATATTTACGATACCCAGGGCGGCACTACTATTGAGGGAATTCACACCGGCGTCATGGCCGGCACACTGGATGTTATTGTAAGATATTTCGCAGGAATAAATCTCTCAGGCAGCAATCCGGATATTAACCCAAACCTTCCGGAACATTGGGATAGCCTGTC
>JAERRQ010000033.1 GCA_016735355.1 Desulfobacterales bacterium
GTCGTCTTCAAGGCGCATCAATGGTTGCATACTCGAAGTCTGTGGCCATTGATGCAACACAGAAGACGGGCACAAGAACAAGTAATTATGGGTAATTTATAAAATTCACGATCCTAAAGTTTTGAAACCAGTTCTGCCGTAACATCTTGAACGCTAGGAGCGCCATCCAGGGTAACATATTTGACAGACCCGTCTTTTTCGGCCAGGTCTTTAAAATAGTATGAAGATGCAAGGGTTCCCTCATTTGTATCATAATAAATATTATGCCGCTTGTTTATAGCCTCCTCATCCTGATCATCATCTCTTGTCGTTAAATCACCACCGCAAACACGGCACTTGTCTCCGTCCGGCTTAATCGCATCTATAAAAATATTATTCGGATGATTATTATCATTAACACAAAGCCTGCGTCCCATTATCCTGTTTTTGGCAATCTCGCGGTCAAGCAGCAGTTCAATAACTACATCCAATGCAATCCCTGCCGCTTTTAATGATTCATCGAGTTTTACGGCCTGATTTTTATTTCTTGGAAAACCGTCAAGCAGCCATCCCCCTTTGCAGTCATCGCGTTTAAGGCGATCCAGAATCATGGGAATTGTGATTTCATCAGGTACAAGGTCACCCTTGTCTATATAGCCCTTTGCCTTTGCACCGAGTTCTGTCCCGTTAGAAATGTTTTCACGAAAAATTGCACCTGATTCAATATGCGCTATATTGTACTTTTCTTTTAATATTGCTCCCTGCGTTCCCTTACCACTGCCGTTAGGCCCAAAAAACAGAATGTTCATAGCTTTTCTCCTTTTAATTGCTTGTATCCTTTTTAAATAGGATTTAATTCATTTTTTTCAAACTTATCTGTTATCTATATAAAAAATACGCAATATTGTCAAGATTGATGCTACTTTCCAATAGAGCAAAACGGATTTATCAATTTACCGGCAGAAGCGCGGTAATGAAATCATTTTTTCTGCTTTTACCTCTTTTTAATTGACCGCAACTGATAGAATTGCTAATTTTATTTTTATAGGTTTTTAGATACTTAATTTTACAAATCTATAAGCCAAACCTTGTCGCAAAAAAGTTTGTTCCCACCATATGGAGAGATACAGATGGATCGTGAAGAGATGAAACAAGTGATAGCAAGCTGTGAATTATTCGAGGGGCTTGAAAATAGCGATATCGATAAAATTATAAACCTCTGCCGGGAAAAAACTTTTAATGTTGGTGAATATATTTTTCATCAGGGGGATTCCGGAGAGCATCTTTATATCATTATCGAAGGGCAGGTGATGCTGGAAAGAGCAATCAATCTTGGCATTCGCAAGGGGATTGTATCAATGGGGATATTAGGCCAAGGCCATGTACTGGGAAGCTGGTCACTGCTGCTGGACCGATCGTCTTTACTGCTCTCTTCTACTCTTTGCCAAAAAACCACCCGCACACTGGCCATGAGGGGCGCAGATCTCAGGAATTTAATGCTCATAAACAAGGATTTCGGCTTCAACATTCTGGAAAAGCTTTGCTTTCTGCTTAAAGATAGAATCCAGGCGGCGTTTGGGGCCATGGAAAAAATATAAGTAAATCCGGATCACGATCGGGATAACTCTGAACTCAAAATAAATTTAAGGTCTTTCTCCATGGATGCAGAAGTTTTTGCTGAAGAAAAACGGTTGCTGGATGACTTGAGCAATAGCCTGAAAAATTTCGGAAAGGAAAGAGGTAAGCTGATCCCCATTTTGCAGATGGTACAGCAAAAACTTTCCTATCTGCCCGACGAAGCCATACAAATCGTGGCGGCCCACCTGGATCTGCCTGCATCGGAAGTCTATGGCGTGGCCACCTTTTATAACCAGTTTCGGTTTAACCCGCCCGGGAAATATCCATTTAAAATATGTCTCGGCACGGCCTGCCATGTCAAAGGTGGTGGGATCATCCTTGAAAATTTTGAAAGAAAGCTTGGTATCAAGGATGGTGAAACCACTGTAGATAGAGAATTTTCCATTGAAAGAGTCGCCTGTGTCGGGTGTTGCGCCCTGGCCCCGGTAGCTTTGTTGGGAGAGACTGTTCACGGGCATATGGCTCCCAGCAAAGTGGAAGGCCTTTTTACTCGCATCCAGGTCGAAAAGGAAATGGCGGAAAGACAAAAAAAACAAAATGAATCCAGCCAATAGTACGAAAAAACCAGACCGGTTGTTTACTGAGATTAAACAGGAAGCAATAAAACGCCGGGAAGCATTCAAGCAAACTCCCGGCCCGAAAATACGGATCGGAACGGCAACCTGCGGCATCGCCTCCGGTGCACTCGACACAAAACTCGCCTTTGAACAGGCGCTTGCCGAACGGAATATTGAGGCTCACATTCATACTGTCGGATGCGTCGGTCACTGCTATGCAGAACCTGTGGTGGTC
>JAERRQ010000012.1 GCA_016735355.1 Desulfobacterales bacterium
TAACATCTTCTCTATCAATTCTGGTCAGAAAAGAGATATTATCATTAGTAATACCCAGAACCAATACAGCGCCAGGCACCTCAACAAGTGAGATATTTTTTTTTACTCCTATGAAAGTGCTATCCAGAACTTTTATAAGTTCATTGTCAGAATTATTATAATATTTTTTTACCACTTTTTTGAACAAATAAAACAGCAGGAGCAGGCTGGCCAGAACAATAATAAGTGCAAAAAACAGATTGAGCGCTGTTGTTACCATGTCAGGGCTATTACTCATTTCAAGCTCTCTAAACGTTCCATTGGACTGACTATTTCTGTAAGCCGAATTCCATATTTATCATTTACTACCACTACCTCACCTTTGGCAACCAACCTTTGATTAGCAAGTACTTCCAATGTCTCACCAGCCGGCTTCGAAAGTTCAATAACGGCCCCTTGCGCAAGTTTAAGCAAATCATTTATAACCATTCTCGTACGGCCAAGTTCAATTGTTATATCCAAGGGTATGTCGAGTATAACTTCCAGATTATTCTTACCGTTGTTATCTGACAACTCGGAAACATAAGCTGATTCAGCAGGATTCTCCATATTACTTTTCCGCATTATCTTATCCATAACTAAAGAACCACTATTTTCGGAATCGACCGTTTTTTGTTCAGAATCATTCATAACTAGATTTACCTGTATTTTTTCGAATCATTGTTGATATTTGAACAGCGCGGTTTCCTTTTATTACTCCAGGAAACCCCTTATATTTTTTTACGCCTTCCACTTTTACTGTAATGGTATCATCAGGTCCTGTATTCAGTCCGATTACATCGTTTAATTCAAAATTCAACAAATCGCGAACAGTATATTTATTTCTTCCAAGCTCTCCTATTAAAATTACTTTTGTTTCCTGAAGCAATTCAAAAAACTGGTCTCTCCATACATTTTCCATATTTTTTCCCATCATATATGTAGAGGAGAGCTTATCTTTTATCGGCTCCAGCATTAAATAGGGAATGCATATATGGATGTTACCCGAAACATCATTCCATTTCACAGAAAAAAGCACTATTATCATTAAATCTTCATTTGCGGCCATATGAACAAAATCAGGCTTTGTTTCCATTGAATCCAGAGATATTTTAACTGGATAGGCTATATTCCAAGCTTCTTCAAAACTTTTTAATACAATGCCGGCAAATTTTGCCATCATTCTTCTTTCAATAGGAGTAAAATCTCTTACCTGCGGAAGGGGGGTACCATCACCGCTGAACATGCACTCTATTAAAGAAAAGGCGAGATTCGGCTCAACTACTAGCAGCCCGGAGCCGATAAGAGGATCTAATTTAAATGTGCATAAACTGACAGGACTTGAAAATGCGGAGATAAACTCCTCATATCTTACCATTTCAGTTGAAACAAATCCAATCTCAAAAGGCTTATACAGGGTTGATGCGAGTGATGTTTGAAGTAAAAAAGTAAATCTGTCATAAATTTCCACAAGAGCATGAAATTGATCATGCAGCATTGTGCTTTTTGACATAAGGTCGTAAGGCTCAACGACTATCTCGACTTCCTGTTGTTCGTCAGGCTCTACATCCACTTCTCCATTATCCATTGAGGATAGAAGAGCATCTATTTCTTCCTGTGATAATACCTGATCAGACATACTATTGTATTACGAATTCAGTAAAATAGATGTTTTTAACATAATCGCTTGCCAACAGACCGTTAAGTTTGATTATCAGCTCATCCCTAAGCGCGGCTTTGCCTTGAGAGCTGTTGAGTTCTTCAAATGTCTTGGATGGAATTATCATGAGGATCTTATCCCTTATCTTGGGCAAACGTTTTTCCAGTTTTTCCTCGATTTCTTCACCAGTCAGTTCCAGATCCATTGTGGTTCTCAGATAGCGTTTACCTCCTTGATCAGCAAGATTTACTATAAAGGTACTGAGGGAAAACAAAGGTCCGATGGTATTCTCCTGAACCTCTCCAGCAACGTTTTGCTGCTCGGCTACCACAGGTTGCGGCGCTGAAGCCATCTTGCTCCATAAAATAAAAAAACCTGCGCCCATCATACCCATCATCAGCAGAAAAACAGCAGCAATAACAATTAATAACTTATTGGACATTCTCTATCTCCTCCAGGCTTCGATCTTCAGCCGGTTTGAATT
>JAERRQ010000329.1 GCA_016735355.1 Desulfobacterales bacterium
GCTTCAGCAGGCTCTTAACAATAGCACCCTCTCTGTGGAGAACAGGGGGACCATGTTCAAAGCCGGCGACAAAGTAATGCATTTAAAGAATAATTACCACAAAGATGTTTTTAATGGCGATATAGGAATTGTTGATTCAATCGACAAAGTGCAAAAAAGAGTCTTTGTGAGGTATTACGAAAAAATAGTAGAATACGACTTCACGGAACTTGATGAGCTTACACTATCTTATGCTATTTCTGTTCACAAGTCACAGGGCTCGGAATATCCTGCCGTCATCATCCCCTTAATGACCAGCCACTATCCCATGCTTCAGAGGAACCTTGTCTATACCGCCATAACCAGGGGAAAGCGTTTGGTAATAATTGTCGGTATGAAAAAAGCTTTGGGAATTGCGCTTAAAAACAACAGGCCGACTGAACGGCTTTCGTCTCTATGTGAAAGGCTGATTCGGCCGCGCGTCAATGCATAACTCAATGCCCAGTTCAAGCGCTTTCCTGTTTATATCCTGGAGCGCAGGCGGAAATTTTGAGCCAAGCACCTTCATGATCGATTCTGTTTGTACAATTTCCGTCAACCCGATTATAACACCCAACATACATATATTAAAAACAATCGGTTTGCCGATCTTTTTAAGTACTGTTTCGTAAATGGGGAGTTCCACCTGATTAGCGGATACCCTTCTTTCTGTCTTTACGTATTTTGTATCTGTAAGAAGCAGCCCGCCCGGCCTGATTATGGAAGAATATTTATTGTAGGCCT
This sequence comes from Desulfobacterales bacterium, assembly GCA_016735355.1. Classification (GTDB taxonomy): domain Bacteria; phylum Desulfobacterota; class Desulfobacteria; order Desulfobacterales; family BuS5; genus BuS5. The sequence goes on from JAERRQ010000329.1 coordinate 763, forward strand.
CCTGTGTCAAGCAGACAAGCAGATTGGGTTCAGTAACCTTGGGATAATATATTTTTGAATCCGCAATTATCACATCGCTGCGAGCAGCCCCGCCCCTTGCAGCAGGGCCGTATACTTGAGACTGAACAGCATTAAGATTTTCATGAAGTACGGCGGCTTCAGCAACAAGAATAGCAGCGGGTATAACTCCCTGCCCTCCGGAACCTGTAAAAACCAGTCTGCTTCGTTCCATAATCAACCCCGGTTCTTTGCTATTTTAATAATTTTATCATACTCTTCACAGTATTCAGGCAGTTCCTTTTGAACAAAAATACCACGTTCAATCAGATCGGAATTCTCCTCTTTAGCCTTTGATCCTTTAGGTATGGTATTATTTTTATAGAACTCCATCATATCTACAGCGCTGCCGGCATTATTTTTTCTCCCAAAGTAAGTCGGACATTGAGAGAGGACTTCAACTACGGAGAAGCCCTTGTGCAGGATGGCTTTACAAAATATATTTGTAAGCTGTTTAACATGATAGGTGGTTGAGCGTGCCACAAATGTCGCCCCGGCAGCAACAGACAGCTCTGCTATATCAAATCCGTGATCTATATTATAATACGGGGCGGTAGTGGCTTTGATTCCATACCCCGACAAGGGTGAAAATTGCCCCCCGGTCATTCCGTAGATGCGGTTATTCATTACGATTGCAGTAAGATCAATATTGCGCCGGGCTGCATGTATAAAATGGTTTCCGCCTATGGCCAAAGCATCCCCATCACCCATGGGCACTATAATATTCAACCCTGGACGGCTCATTTTAACACCCGTGGCAAAAGCAACAGCCCGGCCGTGGATAGTATGCAGAGTATGAAAATCGACATATCCCGAAATTCTGGAAGAGCACCCTATTCCGGAAACAAATACAATATCATTTTTACTTAAACCAAGTTTTTCTATGGCTGTCAGCAGGCTGTTGAGCACTGTGCCGTGCCCGCAGCCAGGGCACCAGATATGCGGAAAAAATCTTGTCCTGATATAATCTTTGACTCCCATAAATTATACTCCCCGGCCCTGAATGAGACGCATTATTCGGGTTATATCAACCGGTTTTATAAGAACCCCGTCGATACGATTTGCCAGGAATACGGATTCAGGATTATCCACCGCTTGTTTTACTCCGGCAAGAACCTGCCCCATATTCATCTCAACAACAATAATAGTTCTTGCTTTGGCGCATTTTTCCCGAATAAGACCGGATGGAAACGGCCATAAAGTCTTAAGTTCCAAAAGGCCCACGCGCTGCCCCTCGCGCCTGCTTGTTTCCACTACATGGTGGGCTGATCTTGCTGCAGAACCATAAGCAATCAAAATAGTTCTGGCATCGTCAAGATGATATTGATTGCACCTGGTTATAATATGCCTGTCATTCTGTATTTTATCAACAAGATGTCTGATGAGATCATGAACCAGCCTTGGGTTGTCTGACGGAAAGCCCCACATATCATGGTAGAGACCGGTAACATTGTAGCGGTGGACCCCTCCAAAGTCAGACATGGGAATCCGGCCGTCTTCCCTTGGGAAATAGGGATGATAGTCCACGCCTTCTTTTAGAGATGTTCTCAGCCTTTTAACAAGTGGAATTTCTCCATCTTCAGGTATCACAAGTTTTTCTCGCATGTGACCGATAACCTCATCTAATAGAAGTATAACAGGCGTTCTGTAAGTTTCGGCCAAATTAAAGGCATCAACAGTAATATCAAACAGATCCTGATGGCTGGAAGCTGTGAGAGTAATAATGGCGTGGTCGCCGTGAGTTCCCCAGCGTGCTTGATTAACATCCCCCTGACTGACATGGGTGGGATTACCTGTGGAAGGACCTCCCCGCTGAACATTGACTATAACAGCAGGGATTTCCGCCATTACAGCATAGCCCAAGGCCTCCTGCATCAGGGAAAAGCCCGGCCCACTGGTGGCGGTCATCACTTTATGGCCGGTTAAAGATGCGCCTATGATTGCACACATGGACGCAATTTCATCCTCCATCTGCAAAAATTTGCCACCTTGTTGAGGAAGTCTGTACGAGAGATGCTCGGCGATTTCTGTGGAAGGCGTGATCGGGTAACCTGCAAAGAAATCAAGCCCCGCGTACATAGCTGCTTCCACACAGGCCTCATTGCCCTGAACGAATTTTATCTTTCCTTTCATTAAAAGTAACCTTTTTCACTTCAATAGCAAGGTCGGGGCACCGTAATTCACACAGTCTGCAATATATACAATCTTCCGGTCTGGCTGCATAAACCTTTGCATCAGAATCAAGCTCCAAAACATTTTTTGGGCAGAAATGTACACATATACCGCATCCTTTACACCAGTCCTTGTTAATTATATGCTCTTTTAATTCAGGTCTCCCCATATTGAAATTCCTAGTCTCTATTATTCTTCGATAGCATAACTGAAATATCCGTATTCATTTTGCCGGTTAATGTCAATAAGAATTATCTGTGTTCCATTGTTGTTTCAAAAGTGTCAATGACAAATGAGGATGCCTAATCATCTATAATTTCTCGATCCGGACTCCAGCTTTTTCAATAACTTGAGACTGGCATCCACCCTGTTGGTTCCTGATGCTCTATACCATCGCAGGTTTTCCGCTATAACGTAGAAGGCGGACAAACGGGCAAGCAGGATGCGTAGATTATTTACCTAACTGGTTTAAAATTGGTTTAAAATCTATAAGGTCGCGTATTTTATAGTTATAAAGGCCACTTATCTCATCAGTATATTTGCCGTTATTTTGATAAATTACTAAAGGCGGACCTGTTATTATTCCAGGGCGGCTTCCTTTAATACCTTTCACAAGAATAAGTTTGGCCTGCTCATGACCTTTTGAATGCACCATCCTGATATATTTTGGTTCAATACCGTATGATCTCATTCCAGTCAAGATATCGACCATACGTTCAGCAGGATATACTACAAAAAATTTTCCTGAAATATCCAGAAAACGATCTGCTATTTTTATTAAATCGTTTAAGGTAGCTTTTATTTCATGCCTTGCCACGGCCTTCTGCCGATCAGG
>JAERRQ010000196.1 GCA_016735355.1 Desulfobacterales bacterium
CTGGCACCGACTGTTGCTGCAGACAGGCTGCTATCTTTGGTGGATGGACACTAAGGGCTCGCATAAAAATAACTTTACATTTCAAGCGTCGATGCATCCTGTCTGACTGCGTTACGAACGTGTATGAATATCTTGATATTTCTACACGTTCGCGCCTTGCCGGCCAGGCGCTTCAACACTTAAAATTGCTAACTTGTGTCCGTTTTTTGCGCGAACCCTAATTAAGGAAAGGAAAGGAAATAAAATAATGGGTCTAGTGGAAGATAAAATTAAGGAATTTAAAAAACTTGAAAAAGCTATCATGCAAATGGGCGGTGAAAAAGCAGTTGCAAAACACCATGAACAAGGAAAGCTGACTGCAAGGGAGAGGCTCGATTCTCTTTTCGATCCCGGCACATTCCGTGAGATCGATATGTTTGTCAAGCATCACTGCACAAATTTCGGGATGGAGGATATCGATATCCCCGCCGAAGGCGTCATTACCGGACATGGCCTTGTAAATGGAAGGCCGGTTTTTGCATATTCCCAGGATTTTACTGCAAGAGCCGGAAGTCTTGGTGAAATGCACGCAAAAAAAATCTGCAAAGTTATGGATTTGGCATTAAAAGCCGGTGTCCCTTTTGTCGGTATTAATGATTCCGGTGGAGCAAGAATTCAGGAAGGAGTCGATTCTCTTTCCGGTTACGGCGACATTTTTTTCCGCAACTCTGCTGCGTCGGGCACAATTCCGCAGATTTCGGCAATTATGGGCCCCACTGCGGGGGGCGCCGTATATTCTCCCGCCATGACCGACTATGTCTTTATGGTCAAGAAGACAAGCTACATGTTCATTACCGGCCCTGCGGTTATCAAAACAGTAACCGGTGAAAATATATCCTTTGAGGATCTGGGCGGAGCCATGACCCACAATACCAAGAGCGGAGTAGCGCAGTTTGCTTGCGAAGATGATAAAGACGCCATAGAACAGATCAAGGAATTGCTCTCATATCTTCCCTCAAGCAATATGGACGACCCTCCTGTTGTCGATACAGGAGATGATCCCAAGCGGACCGATCCGAAACTGAATACTATAATTCCTGATAACCCCAACAAAACCTATGAGATGAAAGATGTGATTGCTTCGATTGTAGATAACGGTGAATTTTTTGAACCCCATAAGCACTATGCCAAAAATATAATAGTCTGTTTTGCCAGGCTCAACGGCAGGAGCATAGGTATTATTGCAAACCAGCCCAAAGTCATGGCAGGATGCCTCGATATTAATGCTTCGGACAAGGCTACCAGATTCATACGTTTCTGTGACGCTTTTAATATCCCTTTGCTTACAATTGCAGATGTGCCTGGCTATCTGCCGGGAAGCGAGCAGGAATATGGAGGGATTATCCGCCACGGAGCCAAACTGCTCTGGTGTTATTCCGAAGCTACAGTACCCAAACTCCTTCTGGTGACACGCAAGGATTACGGAGGTTCTTATCTTGCCATGTGTTCCAAGCACCAGGGGGCTGACATGGTCTTTGCCTGGCCCAGTGCCCAGATAGCTGTAATGGGGGCAGAAGGAGCGGCTAATGTTATCCATGCCAAAGAGATTAAAGCAGCAGATAATCCGGATGAAAAACGCAAAGAGAAAATCAAGGAGTACGAGGATCTTTTTTCCAATCCCTATTGCGCTGCCAGGAGCGGGCATGTAGATGCGGTCATAGAGCCGACTGAAACCAGATCTCGCCTGATAGACGCGCTAGAGATCATGTGCACCAAACGCGAGATGAGGCCGCCTAAAAAACACGGCAATATTCCTGTGTAATCCGCCGGCGCTTTTTATCGACATATGATTAATTTCTGATCTAACGGAGATAACATGAAAGACAAAAAAAAAATTGCCGCTGCTCTTGCGGCAGTAGTTAATTATATCAAGACCGGGGAAGAGGGTAGTTCCATGTACGGCGCATTCGCTAAACCTGACCCTGTTCCTGCTCCTGCCCCCTTGAGATCGTGGGGTATAAGCGGCAGGCAGGCGCAGATGCAGTTACGCAATCTTATGCAGTTGAAAGCTTTGCACAGGTTAAGGTAGAAATTATTATCCTAAAGTCTATACTTGCAGAATATCTTTATTATTTTAAAGGGAGAATTTAAATATGGGTGATCATAGCCAGCTAAAAACAACAAAAATTGAATACAACAAAGACAGACCAAAAGCAAAAAACCCGGTAAAGATTATGGATCTGACTCTCCGTGACGGGCACCAGTCCCTGTTTGCCACAAGAGGTCGGACAGAAGATATGATTCCTGTTGCCGAACTGATGGATGAGGTAGGTTTCTGGGCACTGGAAACCTGGGGCGGCGCCACATTCGATACAATGCACCGTTTTTTAAATGAAGATCCATGGGAAAGAATAAGGACTTTAAAAAAATATATAAAGAAAACCCCTTTTTCAATGCTGCTCAGAGCTCAAAACCTGGTTGGATATAGAAACTATGCCGATGATGTCGCCGAGGCCTTTGTGGAAAGAGCTGCAGAAAACGGTATGGATATTTTCAGAACCTTTGATGCTTTGAATGATTACCGGAATTTTGCAACTGTAGTTCCGATTATAAAAAAATGCGGGAAACACTTCCAGGGATGTATATGCTACTCAATGACCGAACCGCGGCTGGGCGGAGACGTTTACAACCTCGATTATTACGTTAATAAGGGCAAGGATCTGGAAAAGATGGGAGCGGACAGCGTCTGCATCAAGGATATGGCCGGCATTGTTGCTCCTTATGACGCTTATGCAATTATAGCCGCACTAAAAAAGAGCATATCCGTACCGATTCACCTTCACAGCCATTTCACATCCGGTATGGCCTCCATGACCCAGCTAAAGGCTATCGAAGCGGGCGTAGATATTCTTGACACCTGCATGTGCCCCTATGCTTATCGCACCTCACATCCGGC
>JAERRQ010000016.1 GCA_016735355.1 Desulfobacterales bacterium
AAGAAACATTATCCACCGCAAAGGTGCTACCCGCATCAAAAGTTTTCACTACATTAGTCAAACGAATCATTTTTTTTAGAACCCACTTTTTAGCATTTCAATATGCACAATAATGTCTTTATCATGATCATTATTGTTTTTAGGCATGAGTATACTGCCTTCTTTTTGATATAAGCCATATTGCTAAACGACTAACTCACCGGCCGCCAACATGCGGGGGAAAGCCTTCCGCAAACGAAAGCATTTATGCGGAAGAGAGCGTTTCAAAAAAAACACCGCTGTTGGCGGTCGGGTGCAGTTTTTTGTTCGGCAATTTTTATCGTTTTTTTATTTAATTTGGAGGCATAATTATTTTGCCATTGCTTCCATGGCTCTTTTAGGATTCGCCTCAACTTTTTTCAGAATTTCAGCAGTTTTTGCTTCAGGTAACCAGTTGATTTTACCATTTGATACGTCATAGATAGCTCCAACAACTTTGGCTTTCCCTGAATTCACTATATCACGGGAAACAGGACTTTCCATAAACAGATCCTCAATTCCCTGCCAGATATTCTCCTCAATTGCATGGGGAATTACGTCAGCGCCGTGAGCTTTAGGATTGTCTGCAATTGCCTTTTTCACTGCTGGAATGATGTTATCAACCAGAGGTGAGATATTTCTTTCCAGGGGATGACCATGACCTTGGACAGCATTTGTCACTGCGGTTACTGCGCCACACTGAGTATGTCCAAGCACGACAAATACTGGGGTGTTTACATGGGCAAGGCCATATTCAACAGATCCTATCTCATCAACATCCAGAACATTTCCGGCAACACGAATAACAAAAATATCCATAACACCGGCATCAAACAGTATCTCAACAGGAACCCTGGAATCAGAGCAGGTGATTACAGTTGCATAGGCGTGATCTCCCTGATCTTCTTTGCCAGCAAGTGCAAGACGGCTAGCGTCTGTGTGGGGTTGAGTAGCTTTACCGGTTACAAAACGCTCGTTACCAGCTTTCAGCATGGCTATAGCTTCATCTGGACTTGGTTTGGCTACTTTACTGCCGCTGGCTATAGCAAAACCACTGACAAGAGCCAACAAACAGCTAACTGTTACAACTAATTTATAAATTTTTTTCTTCATTGTACTTCCTCCTTTGAAAAAATTGATATTACAGCAAACGTCTGTTCTCCAATAGCCCAATTCGTCTGCCACGAAAAGTGAATTACTCATTTTACGTTTAACTTATTCCTGTTAACCTTGTTGATATTTTCATAGCCGAACTGCCATTATCACTTGCCCGCTGTGGTGCGAAGAACAGACTTTCGATTAACCTAAAACGGTGGATTGAAAAACAGAAGACCGCGCTGCTTGCGGGTCAAGTGTATAAAACTGTTGGGCTTTTTTATTACGCAAATTCAATACGTAACCGTTTACCTATTGCATGGGCTGCACGTTCTAATGTTTGAAGAGTAATAGATGTATTTTTTGGGTCAAGAAGTCTGTCTAAGGCAGAACGACTTGTGTTCATTTGCCGTGCCATGGCAACTTTTGACAATTTTTGAGTTTTCATTAATTGGGTAACTTGATAGGCAATTACTCGTTTAATTGCAATTGCTTCTGTTTCAGCTAATAGACCTTCCTCTTCCAGGAAATCGTCGAAACTGCTTCCAATATGCTTATTCATGTTGACCTCCCAAAGTTGCCATACGTTGTTTTGCGACTTTTAAGTCATTTGCAGGAGTCTTTTTAGTTTTTTTAATAAAACCGTGCAAGAATACCATTATTCCTTCATGGGCAGTAAATAGGATACGTGCGACACGATTACCCAACTGAATACGGATTTCCCATAGACCTGTCTCAATTTTACGGACAAGCGGTATTCCTAATGGCCAGCCAAATTGAACGGTTTTTATATCTTCTCCGATGACTTTACGGTCTTCTTTGTCGAGTTTTTTTAGCCAATCTCGTACAGGTTCTTTCCCTGAATCCGATTTATAAAAAACAACTTGTAATCTGAAATTAGCACCCATACACATAGTGTACCAAATATGATACAAATAGCAACAGCTCTATTAGTTTTTTGCGGGATTCCGGGGACACCAGGATTCCCCATACTTAATTATGTATCCTTTTCAATAATTTTTGAATGTTTGTCAATAATTAAGTATGGTGTCCCCGGAATCCTAACCCACAGATGTCATGTAAAGGATTTCTTACAGATTTTGAATGGAAAGTGTTATACTTTAAAACGTATAAAAACAAACGACCGCCTATAAACCCTCCAAAGATAAAAGATGTGG
>JAERRQ010000229.1 GCA_016735355.1 Desulfobacterales bacterium
AATGTGGCGGCCCCATCGCTGATCAAAGAGCTTAGGGCCACTATCGGAAGAGGAGATTCAATCATTATATGCCGGATTGCGGAAAGCCCGTCCATGACAGGCACGTCTATATCGAGTGGTACAATATCCGGCTTCAGAGCCCTTATTTTTTCAAGAGCTTCCAGACCATTAACAGCTTCTCCAACAACCTCGATTCCCGGATCCGATTCCAGAATACCTGTAACAGCCTTTCTCATAAATGCCGCATCATCCACCACCAAAACTCTTAACTTGTTATCAATATCCATCTCGTCACAAATCCTCCAGAACTAAGGGCTCGCACAAAAATAACTTTACATTTTAAGCGTCGATGCGTCCAATATACTCCGCAATCTCATCCGGGCTTAACTCATGATCAGCCAGTTCTTCTTTTTGGATTGTCTCCAATGGATAAGGCATCAGGCATGTAGCAAGCTGCTGAATCAAAATTTTACCGCCTTTTTTCCTGATATTCAGCAACCCTGCCGGATCTCCGACATCGGCCCCGGAAAGAAGCACAACCAGCACCTGTCCCCGGAATGAATCAGCTACAGAATTTAAAAAAAGATGAAACATACTCCCCCTGTCACCGTCAAACATGGATTGGGGCTCAATATTGATTGATCCCGTTCCGCCCGTACTGTTGGTATTGTAATTATTATAACGGGCGATAAGCCTATTGGAAGATATATAACAGAAACCATTCGCAAGGGATGGCCCGTCCTGTAATGGCAGAAAATTAAACCTGCTTATTTGATCAAGATAATCCGACACCGGTTTCATAAACTCATCCGGCATATTCTGGAATAGCACAAGAGAAGTATTGTTATCCGGCCTCAACAGGGGAGCCAGCCTTATCAACTCGGCATAACCTCCCATACCGGAGTTAATTATTACCAGGGATTCACAGCTGCCCACACCAGACTGAAAATCTTTGTTCTTAATAATTCCGGGCAGCTTGACCCTTTTAAAATTATCAATTTTAGCTATTGCGGCAGTAAAGATCTTTTCAACCAATGCGGCCCTGTAGTTTGAAAGATCTTCTTTTTTATCCGGTTTCTTTATAAAATCGACTGCACCCAAACGAAGAAAATCAATAATAACCGGATAACACTTTTTACCCAGGCTGCTTAGAATCAACACCGGACAGGGCGATTGAATCATGATATGCTTCAAAGCTCGTTGCCCGCCCATAACCGGCATATTTACATCCAGAGTAATAATATCCGGTTTTAATTCCTTAATCTTCTCCAGGGCTTCCTCACCATTTTCCGCCGTACCGGCTACCGTAATTCTTTTATCCGAACTGATTAAATCAGCAAGGATCCTGCGCATCATGGTTGAATCATCCACTATCAATACTCTCAAAGACTCATCTTCGGAAATCATTCCGGAACAATCATTTGCTTCCTCATTTTCATCTGCAATACGGGCAGCCTCCAGAAGTAAAAACTGATAATTTTGATCAATACTGGTTTCCGGAATAGTTTTTTTTGCAATTGTCTCAAAACTGCCGCCTTTCCAGGAAAGAATCTCGTAAAAAGCTGCCTCTCCCACACTTTCCCGACAAGTTGCATGAACAATCCGACCATCCCTGATATAAATCATTCCAGATTCAGAGTCATTCTTTACACGTATTGCCATGTCTGAACAGGCCATACAGCAGATCTGGATCAGATCAGTCAAAGCAATATTGCTTAATGTCCCTGCAAAACCTTCATTCTCAGAGCCGATATCTTTTTTAATGGATTGGGTGCCATTCATAATTTTCTGCTGAAGATTGATTAAAACGATCTACCGTTGCATCAAGAGATTTAAGACGCTCTCTCCTGGCCGACTGCATATCCATTGACATATTAATCAGTTCATAAACATCCAGGATAAGCGAGATACTGCCGTCACCAAGAATCGTAGCACCCGAAAAACCGCTGTTATCCTGCAGGTAATCGGCCAGCGGTTTTATCACAACCTCTTCCTGACCCAGCAGCGCGTCTACAATCAATCCCACCTGGCGCATACCTGTATTGATTACCACTACAAATTCTTTACCCGCAACCTGGGCCGCCGCATCAATCCTGAAAAAACTGGAGAGGCGCATCAATGACAAAACAGAATCGCGCAACTGTATCACCTCGATACCTTCGAGTATTGAAATATCGCGGCTTAAAATCTGTCGGGTTTCCTCCACCGAGGCGAGGGGAATTGTAAAAATATCTCCTCCTACCCTGACCATAAGAGCCTTGATAATAGCCAGTGTTAAAGGAATTTTGATCCGCAGTCGTGACCCCGAACCAGGTTTTGAATCTATCTCGATAGTACCGTTTAATTTTTCAATATTCTGCTTCACAACATCCATGCCGACTCCCCGGCCGGATGTTGTGCTTACTTTTGAGGCAGTTGAAAATCCTGGTAACATCAGGATTCCGATCAGATCTTTAGTTGTCATTCTTTTAAGTTCCTGATCAGAAAAAAGGCCTTTTTTCAAAGCAACCGTCCTTATCAGATCCGGATTAATGCCACGGCCATCATCGATTATTTCCACAACCACGTGATTGCTTTCATGATATGAGGTTAGTTTCAGCACGCCCTCTTCCGGCTTGCCGGCTTTCAGCCGCTCAGGAACAGTTTCAATGCCATGGTCAACTGCATTCCTGATAATGTGAACCATCGGATCGGCTATTTCCTGAATCACCATCTTGTCAAGTTCAGTCTCTTCTCCTGCAATCTCAAGCCTGACTTTCTTGTTAATGTCGTGGACAAGATCCCGCACCAGCCTTGGGTAACGATTAAAAAGCTGCGAAATCGGCAGCATTCTTACTTTCATTACTCCTTCCTGGAGTTCATTTGCAACTCGCCCCAGAGTAGCTGTAGCTTCGCCAAGCCTGAAAGCAAGATCCTTGAACTGTTTAAATTCTTTCTGATCGACTCCGCCGTTATCCCTCAAATCTTGCTGCAACTCTTTCATTTCATTCAGGATTTGTGAGAACCCTGCCCTACTTACAACCAATTCACCGGCCTGATTCATGAGGGCGTCTATCTTGCCGGCATCTACCCGGACGCTCTGCCGGACAATCTGTTTGATATTTTTTGTCTCGGGAAGTTCTCTTTTGCCGGCAACCGTCTTAATCGGTTCAGGTTCAGCTTGCAAATCCTGCGTAAAAACATCCTGGCCAATGGACGGATAAGTTTCTTCCGGCTCCTCAACCTTGTTAATCCCTTGATTAATAGCTTCAGAGACAAGCCCGGTTTCTGACAATGGTGTCAAATCTGTCTCTTCATCTGCATCACTTGATGCTGATTCTCCATAATCAGATAATCCTGTTTCAATATCCCCGGTAAAAAATTCCGGTTCAGCCTCATCCCCTTCGGAAGGGTCCCTACTCTCCAAGAAGACTGAATCCTGTTCCCCAGATAGACAACAAACATCCCCAGGGTCTTCTTCCCGGCAATGCTCCTCAAAAATATCAATAAAAACATCCCCTGATGAATCAATCTGCTCTTCATCTGCCTCTTCAGTAAAAAAATCAGCTTCACCCTTGCCTGCGGCCGGCATATCTTCCCCATCCTTAACCGGAACTGATAATCCATCATCCAGCGTATCGGGATCATTTACTGTTTTACCGGAATCCTGGTCAACAGCAGACTCCTCCTCCAGCAGACATGCCTCATCTTCATCTTCCTTTTCCAATTCTTCTGCCTCGCCGTCAAGCCCAACCGAAGCATCAACAGAGTCATCCGGCGCTATTTTCTCCAGCGCTTTCACTTCAGTTTCTTTCAATTCAGCTTCGATCAATTCGTGATTCGATACATCGAGATCAATGCAAAGTTCCTTATGACTGGGGAAAAAAGCGGCTACTTGATCCATATAATTTTTTACTGATTTAAAAAAATTCTCAAAACCGATACCATCGGCAAGAAACATCCCCTCCTGGAACTTTTCCACCCAGGCGATCCACTCTTCATAAAGCTCTACCAGTTCCGTAAAATCCATATAATTGGCAGAAGACTTCAAACTCAGGATGGCATTGGTGAATTTTACCAGCAGATCGCCCCTGTTATCGGAAGCGGGCAATCCTGTTATCAACCCTTTAATAGAAAAAAAATTCTCTTTTAAGTGCTCAAGAAAAATATCAAAAAGTTCTTCATCATTATCCTCTTCATATATAACGCACTTTTCGGTTTCCGGACTCATGTCTGTTGCACCGTCACCAAACAAAGGATGCGGAGTGATACTGATATCCTGACTCGTTTCCGTTCCGTCGTCCCCGAATAAAGGGTGTGGAGAAACATTGATATTTTTACAAGAAGAATCATCAATTATATCTATAAGCTCAATAATCTCATCACCACCGTCCCGGCAAATTTCATCCACGATATTTGCAGCTTCTATAATTCCATCATCTACAGGAGGCTCAACCGTAGCATTTGCAAGCTCTATAATCTCATCATCGCCTTCATTCGTACAATTTACATCTTCATTTCCACCATGATCGGCTGATAAATTTTCAATCTGCTTCAGAATATCGGATATATCGATTTTTTCTTCTTTGTCATTATCAAGATCTGATATCAGCCTTAAGAGCTGATCCCTTGCGTCCATCAGGGTATTAATAATTTTATCATTTAATTTCTTTTCACCCTGCCTGACCGCCTCAAGCAGATTTTCAAGTTTGTGGGAAAGCCGGGCCGTCTTTTCCAGCCCAATATATTCTGCTGATCCCTTAATACTGTGCACGGTCCTGAAAACGTCATTAAGGCTTTCATGGTTATCCGGTTCAGACTCCAGTTTAAGGAGTGCAGCCTCCATCTCTTCAAGATGTTCTTCAGATTCGGCAATAAAATCCTGCAGCAATGATAAATCTATCATGATATTCTCCTGTTAAAAAAAATAACCTATATTCTTACAAATCATGTGCATACCAGCCATTATTACAAAAAAAGAGAATAACAGCTTAAGAAACTTCGTATCAATATATCTTGAAAGCAATGGACCGAGAGTTCCGCCCATGATTACCCCGGCAGCCGTAAAAAATGCAATTTCCCATCTAATCTGCCCTTCCCATATATTTATGGAGGTAGCCACCCATCCTACCGCTCCTTCAACCACAACGGTGGTTGCAATAGCCCGGTGTACTTCCACTTTTAAACAACGTTCCATAATCGGAAGTATTGTTTCGGCAGTGCCGACCGAACTTGCGCCGCTGGAAACGCCTCCGATAAAAGGAACCCAGGCATAGGGTATGAATTCTTCGATAAGAATATGCGATCTGGTATTTACTCTATGCTCTCTTAAGGAAGCAAGCATCCACAGGGCGCATAACATTACAAGCAGGCCAAAAAATATCTTGGGGAAGGCGGGATTTACAACCTGAATTATATAGAGACCCGCAAGAAGACCCGGGAAACTGATTATAATCATGGGAAAAGCTATTTCAAATTCAACCTGTTTTTGTCTGGTATAAAAAATCATGGCAGTCGTCATGCCAAACAACTCTGTAATCATGCCTGTCCCTACTGCTTCCGGAACACTGAGATTCAGCAGATAGATAAAAATAGGAAAAAAAAGAATACCCCCTCCGAATCCCGAGCCGGTTGCCAGGCTGGCAACAACAATCGCGACCGGAAACATGAACCAGTATTGAAACATCAGACTGCAACCCCTTCCGGCTCTTCATTTACAATTTCTTCACGCGTAATTAACCGGCCATTGTCAAGGCTGATATTGTAATAATCAAAGGCCCTTACCATATTCTGCATGTCTTCAATATCCTGCCGCACAAAAGCCAATTCCTGCTTTATTTCAGGAGACAGGCCATTATCCGGTCCGGCATTTATTTCCTCGCAAATGTGGTCAAGCAGGACAATATCATCGCCGGTATGATTCCATACATGAAGGAGAATTTCCTGGAGGTTGGCAGCCAGGTCATTAATCAGCTCTCCTATATTGCCTATCTCATCCTGATTCCTGACAAGGACAGTTTCATCCAGATGCCCTTCTGCTATCTTTTTGGCTGCCTTTCCGATCAGATCTAAGGGTTCTACGATATTGCGCGTAAAAACAACCATTGTAAAAATTACACAAATCATCACTATGGCCATAACCAGAATCATCCGATACTGGAGCCTTTTCAGGATATTTACGACCTTGCCAATATCGAACCGCCCCCTTGCCTCTTTCGGGAGCTGTTCAACAATGCTTGCCTCGATCCGGCTGCTAAGGCGATGGCTGCCGACCTCATAAAGAAGTTGCGCGCCCACAGAAAAGGTAACAAAAATAATAAGGGCGAAATAGAACAAAAGCCTTTTCCGAAGATTGGAAATATTAAAAAACTTTTTTATTCTTCCAATCCGGAAAAAATTTATGCGTCCAGGATTTCTTCGCTCCTGGCCGTTCCAGGCCTTTGAATTTTTTAAAATTTTCATAGTTTCTATTTGAAAGATAACCCTGTTAAAAAAAGCGCGCTCTATCCCAGGCCGTCAATGATTGACAATATCTCCCTGGTTTTGTGCTTATTAACATACCCCTTGCCACCCAATAGTTCAGCGTCTTTTTTGTAACTTTTCTCATCCAGATTCGAAAGAAAAACAATGCTTGCATCCTGATCGTACTCAAGAATCTCCCTGGCCGCCGCAAATCCGTCCATTACGCGCATGGTAACATCCATGGTAACCAAATCAGGCTTCAACGATTTATAAGAATCAACACCTTCAGCGCCATTTTTGGCATTACCGACAACAATATGCCCGGCACCCTCAAGAATACCGCTAATCATATTTCTCATCATGGAAGAATCATCCACTACCAGAATTTTTTTACCCATTGTGTATCACCCTTAATCAACAACCATTAATACAAGGAAGCCTTGAGGTCATTAGACCTCCCAGCCGCCCTTCCACCTTCAGTCTTCAGCGGCCACCTTCAACCTGCCTTCATCTCCCGCTATTTTGCTTATTGTTTTCAATTTTCTGATTTCATCAACCCGCAGGATCCTGCTGAAATCAAGCAGCGTAACAAGTTCGCCCTGTATATCACAAACCCCTTGTATGTCCTGGCTGTCCATCCCCGCCGTGACAATATCAGGGGCCGGTTCTATTATACCGGACTGAACTTTCAGAATCTCAGAAACAGAATCTACAATAAAACCTGTCACACGGTTATCAACGTTTACTATTATAACCCTGGTATTC
>JAERRQ010000240.1 GCA_016735355.1 Desulfobacterales bacterium
GCAATAGAGCTTCGTGAAATATTAAAGGGCTTTTATACTATTATAAAAGCCTGTGATGAACATATCAGGTTTGTGCTTTTAACAGGTGTCAGCAAGTTTTCCAAGGCAGGTGTTTTCAGCGGTTTGAATAATCTGAAAGATATTTCCATGGATACCAGGTATTCATCGCTTCTTGGGATAACTCAGGAAGAAATGAAGAACAATTTTAAAGAGCATATAGACCTGTTTGCAAAATCCGAAGGTGTTAAGAAAACTAAACTGATTGAAAAAATAACATACTGGTACAATGGTTTTTGTTTTAGCGGAACTTGTGAAAAGGTTTTTAATCCGTTTTCAATGCTTCTTTTATTCGACAATGCCCGATTCAGCAATTACTGGTTTGAAAGCGCAACACCAAGCTTTCTTATTAAACTGATAAAGGAAAAAAACTTTGATATAAAAAAAATGCAGGGGTTAGAGGTTAGGGAAGAAAATCTCAGCGCCTATGAAATAGAGAATCTGTCACCTGTTCCACTTTTATTTCAGACAGGATACCTGACAATTAAGGGGTACGATAACGATTTTATGACTTACAGTCTGGGATATCCGAACTTTGAGGTTGAAAACAGCTTCCAGTATGCCCTTTTGAGAAGTTACAGCTATACAGAGACAAACGGCTATCTAATAAGCCTGATTCGAGTGCTTCGAAATGATGATTTTGATGGGTTTTTTGAGACCTTAAAAATTTTTTTTGCCGATATCCCCTATGATCTTCAAATAAATAAAGAAAAGTATTACCAGACAATATTTTACCTGATATTTTCTCTTATTGGCCTAAAAGTAGAGGCGGAAGTAAAAACAAACAAGGGCAGGATCGACGCTGTCATCATCGATAAAAATGTTTACATTTTTGAATTTAAATTTAACGGGGATAAGGATAAAGCTTTAACCCAGATTAAAGAAAAGAAATATTTTGAGAAGTATTTGAGGATGAACAAAGAAATTTATCTTTTTGGTGTTGAGTTTACCGATCGGAATGTGGGGGAGTGGACAGTTGAGAAAATACAATGAATCTTATAATGTTGTATTGGCTTTTTGTAAAAAATCTATGGTAAATTATGTAGATTTGTGGCAAAAAAATTAAGATGAAGCATATTTTGCTTTTGCACTGAGCATCTCTGCCTTTTTTCTCTTAGGGTTCGCACAAAAATAAGTTCGCAATTTTAAGTGTTGAGGCGCCTGGCTGACAAGGCGCGAAAACTTAGGAATATCAAGATATTCCTAAGTTTTCGTAACGCAGTCAGGCTGGATGCATCGACGCTTAAAATGTAAAGTTATTTTTGTGCGAGCCCTTTATCCCCATAATGTTGATCATAGCTGTTCTGGTGCGCGTTAAGATCGGATTGCCGGTGCTTTTCCGCCAGGTGCGGCCTGGTACTTCAAAAGGCCGCCTCGATATGGCCTTATTTTAAAGTTTAAATGCAACAGGTTGTAATAAGTAAAACAAATGTATCTCTTTTCTACTCTACTTTTGTCGATATTCATCACTATTATCCTTATTCCTTGTTTCAAGGGATATGCGGCTAAAATGAATGCGGTGGATATTCCCGATCAGAGAAAAATACACGAAACAACCATGCCGAAAATAGGCGGAATCGCCATGGCCATAGGCGCCCTTGTTCCGATTCTATTCTGGTCACGCATGGATCATTTTGTTCAATCTATTCTGGCCGGTGCTTCTATAGTTGTTATTTTTGGATTTCTTGATGATATAAAAAACCTGGGATATAAAACAAAATTTACCGGACAGGTTGTTGCAGCCCTGATTGTTATCCTTTACGGGGGAGTAAAGATACAGTATCTTGGCACCTTACTGCCGGATGGCAGCATTCTTGCCGATCTCTTCTCTATACCATTGACCTTGTTTTTTATTGTGGGTATAACAAATGCTATCAATCTTTCCGATGGCCTTGACGGTCTAGCTGGTGGAATATCAATCCTTACCTTCATAGGCATTGGTTATCTGGCCTATTTAAGTAACAACTCAGCAATCCTGCTGATTGCGGTAGCAGTCACAGGAGCAATATTCGGATTTCTAAGGTTCAACACCTTCCCGGCGGTTATTTTTATGGGTGACGCAGGCAGCCAGACACTAGGGTTTATGGCTGCTGTGCTTTCAATCAGTATAACACAATCGAATCCGCCCTTTTGCGCGGTTTTACCTTTGCTGCTAACAGGTTTTCCGGTGCTGGATACTTTAACTGTGATGACAGAACGTATTATCGCTCATAAGCCGCCTTTTGTGGCCGACAAAAGGCATTTCCACCACAGACTTCTGAATCTCGGTTTTT
Organism: Desulfobacterales bacterium; assembly: GCA_016735355.1. Classification (GTDB taxonomy): domain Bacteria; phylum Desulfobacterota; class Desulfobacteria; order Desulfobacterales; family BuS5; genus BuS5. The sequence continues at coordinate 2,331 of JAERRQ010000240.1, forward strand.
TCCATACCGAAGCAGTACTTTTAATATATTTTTTTCAAGCATTGCTGATTACTGCTGCGGTTCTGCTCCGGTTCTTTTCAGAGTGGTTCATATTAATAATCTATCTGATATTTTCGGGTACAATTATTTATTGTTTTTTAATGGCCAAAAAAGCAGGGGCGCGCCTGGCCAGATTAAACTGGTTCGATAAAACCATAAAAGGCAGACTCAAAATACTTAAAGAAAAAAAGGTTATGATAAAAATATCTTTCAAAACAATTTATCATGGCATCCCTTTACTTTTGCTAGCAACTGCTTTTATTCCGGGCAATATTCCGATATATTTTTCATTTTTTTCAATTATGGCGTGTATGCTGATTTTAGCATCGATATTTTTCAAAAAAAAAAGGCTTTGCAATATTCTCCGCCTTTCCTTATACCTCGCTATCCCTTTCCTGATTTTTATAAGTGAATCCACCCCTGCGCCATGGATAAACAGCAGCATAATGCAAGTTTATAACCTTTCATTCGGATTCCTGGTTTTTTTTGTGATAATGACGCTGAAGTTCACCAAGCGACAACATGGTTTCAAAACAACGCCCATGGATTTTCTTATATTATTTGTCGCTTTAATTGTGCCTAACCTTCCTGCGGTTTACTTTGAGAATAATCATTTAGGTCTGATTACTGCAAAAATAATTGTCTTTCTGTTCAGCTATGAGGTTATTGTCGGAGAACTGCGCGGCGAGTCAGGTAAGCTGGGAGCCGCGACTGCCGGCACTTTTATGATAATTTTTATCAAAGGTTTTACATAATTTCAATTCATCCACGAAAATTTGCGTTTTGAACGGAGCATCAAGCATGTCTAAATACTTATCCAAAACTCTGATTGTATGTATTGTGGCTTTCCTCCTTGCCGCCTGCGGCACACCGGAAGAGAAAAAAATGAAATTTTTCAATAAAGGGCAAACACTTTTTGAAAAAAAGGATTACGTAAAGGCCCGGCTGGAATTCAAGAATGCCCTGCAGATCGATCCAAAATTTGCGGACGCCTATTACATGCTGGGCATGGTGGAATTTAAGGATAAAAATTATAAAAAAGCTTTTGGTCTCTTTTCAAAAACAATCTCCCTTGATCCTGAAAATATGGATGCACATCTGCAGCTTGGCAAACTTTTCATAGCAGGCCGGGCTTTTGACCGGGGCAAAAAAGAGGTTGAGCTGATATTGAAGGCAAACCCGGATAATCTTGAGGCGCTTCTTTTAAAAGGAGCAATCCTGCTTAGCGAAGAAAAGAGCTCAGAAGCGGAAAAGCTGCTTAAAGTGCTGCTTGAAAAAGGAATGACCAAACCGGACGTATATATCATGATCGCATCAATTTATGCCCGGGATAAAAATCTCCATGATGCTGTAGAAATCATCCGGACCGGTATTAAAGAAAACCCGCAATCTGTTTCGCTCCATATTATTCTGGCCAAATTTTATGCCGGCTCAGGGCAGCCCGATGACGCTATCATAACTCTGAAAAAAGTTATCAAGCTGGAACCTGACAAGATCGGCCACAAATTTAATCTGGCCGGTTTTTACTGGGCTTCCGGCCTGCAAGACAATGCTATAAGCCTGCTGAATGAATTGGTTGAATCGGATAAAACCAATGAGGATAACTGGATCAATTTCGCCAAATTCTATATAGCCAAAAAACAAATTGATGAAGCCGAAAAAGTACTGCGCCAGGGGCTGGAGCATAATCCCGGCAGTTACAAGCTACGTTTTATACTTGGCGAGCTCTATGCAAAACAAAACAAACCGGACAAAGCGGTTGAGATTCTTAAAGAATGCCTGGCACTGGATAAAGATCCGGCAGCCCCGGAAATTTTGCAGGCCAAAAATGCGCTCGCAAAAACATATCTTATTAAAAAGGATCTCAAAACAGCGGAAGTGTATGTTACGGAGGTGCTAAAAGAAGATCCTAAAAGTCTTGAAGCGCACTTTACAAAAGGAGATATCCACCTTATCAAAGGTGATGGTTTAAATGCCATCTCTGAATTTCGTACCATAGTAAACGAAAAGCCTGAAAATATTACCGCCTATCTTCGCCTTGCCCAGGCGCACATGATGAACAATGAAAAAGGTCTGGCCCTGGACACCCTTCGCAGTGCCCTGAAAATTAACCCGAAATCGAGAAAGGCTTTAACGGGTATTGCGCGCATACTTGTTATGAATAAGGATTATAAAGGTGCTGAAGATCATCTGAAAAAAATAATAGCTTATTATCCTGATGATATCGGAGCAAAGGCTGCGCTTGGCGATCTTTTTGCCGGTTTAAAGGAATTTGACCAGGCTGAAAATCAGTATAAGAAAATAATTCGAATAATGCCTGAAAATGCCCAGGGTTATTTAAAGCTGGCCAGATTGTACAGCGCCGAAAAAAAGTGGGACCAGGCTATCCGGATTCTGGAGCAGGGCTATAAAAAAAACCGTCAGTCTGCCGCCATTTTATCTTCCATGCTCAGGCTTTATATTTTCAAGAAAAAACATAACAAAGCCATAGCTATATGTGAGGAAAGAATAAAAGATAATCCTGGGGATGCGTTTGCATACAACATGCTGGGACAAATTTACGGATCTCAAAAAGAATATAAAAAATCTGAAAATGCATTTAAAAAAGCGATTAAAATCCAGCCCTTGTGGCCAGCGCCACATAATAACCTGGCCAGTCTTTATATTGTCCAGAAAAAAAAGCAGGAAGCTATAGACAGATTTGAATCCGCCTTAAAGGCCAATCCCAACAATCCGGCCGCGTACTTGTCCCTTGGGCAAATATATGACCAGGCCGGCGAATATGAAAAGGCAATCAAAACATATGAAAATGCCCTGGAGATTAACCCGAAGTTCTGGTCGGCCGCTAATAATCTTGCATTTTTGATAAGTAATCACTACCAAACAGACGAGGAGCTTGAAAAAGCTCTCGAAATTGCAAAAAAAGCTGAACAAGCAAGACCAAACGAGGCAGTGATACTTGATACTATAGGATGGATATATTACAAAATGGAAAATCTGACTGAAGCATTGCGGTTTACCCGTTATGCCCTTGATGCAGCGCCTGACAATCCTGTGATCGCATACCATATGGGGATGCTTTTAAATAAAACCGGCCGCATTGAAGAAGCTGTTGATATGCTTGAAAAGGCCCTTGCCGAAGATCAGGATTTTGACGGCAGGAATGAGGCTAAAAAAATATTAAAAAAACTTAAAGGACAATTATTATGAAAAGGTTAAAACTCCTGGTAATGGTTTTAATTTCAGCCGTTTTAATTCCACTTTCCATACTTTCTACAGCGTGCCTGGCAGAGGAAGATAGAGTAAAATTTTTTGGGGATGACTATTTAATAGGTCCCGGTGATATCCTGGATATTTCCGTCTGGAAAGAGGAAGCCTTGACCAAACTGGTTACTGTTCTGCCTGATGGTAAAATTTCATTCCCGTTGATCGGTGATATTGATGCTGCCGGAAAAACAGTGGC
>JAERRQ010000409.1 GCA_016735355.1 Desulfobacterales bacterium
CCTGTCTGGCTGCGTTACGAAAGCGTAGAAATATCTTGATATTCCTACGCTTTCGCGCCTTGCCAGCCAGGCGCCTCAACACTTAAAATTGCTAACTTATTTTTGTGCGAACCCTTAGTGCAACCGTAGCCATTACAGAAAGGAGGATTGACTATGCTGGGGAATCAAAAAAGACGTATTTTCTGGAATATCGTTCTGTTGGGTCTTTTCATCTCAACAGGAATCGCCCATGCCCAGGCGGATAATTTTAAAAAAAGCATTTACCAGATGGGAATACTCAAACCAAAAAACAGTGTTTCAATATTGAAAGTAGGAGACAAGGCTCCTGATTTTTCACTCACTTCCGTTGGAGGCTTATCCGTACCACTGAGCTACTACCTCGAGAAAAAAAATGTTGTGATTTCTTTTGTTCCTGCTGCCTGGACGCCGGTCTGTTCTGCTCAATGGCCCGAGTACAATAATGCTAAGGACATGTTTGATGATAATGATGCCATGCTTCTTGGTATTACAGTGGACAATTCCCCTACGCTTTATTCCTGGACTAAAAATATGTGTGGCGTTGACAATACGTTATGGTTTCCTGTGTTTTCTGACTTTTTTCCTCATGGGGAAGTCGCAAAAAAGTACGGCGTATTGCGTTTAGAGGGTTTTTCGGAACGGGCGTTGTTTGTGATTGATAAAAAGGGAATCATCCGGTTCATCGATGTACATGATATCAATAAAAAGCCGCCTTTGTCAGAACTTCGAAAAGCGCTTGAAGATCTGAAGGAATAAGGCATGTTCATACCGAAGTGAGATATATATTGCTACATAAATAATTTCACTGCGTTATTGTAGAGTGTCTTCTTAAAGAAATGGCATTGAGTTTAGAGTCAAAGATGAAGATTGCTACCTTGAGGTACATCTCCGGCTTGAAAGGACAGATTCATGACAGATCATGTAGACTCTGCACTGTTTGTTTATACTCAGGATACCAAGGATCTGATCAAGCGGCTCCAAGATAATCCTTTTGGTGTCAAAATAACTCCTGTTGCCTTTGATATATTAATGCGAGATCCTGAAGGATTGCTTGATGGGGTAAGCCACGTGGTGGTTTCAGGGGCACTGGATGTCATCAAGACGGTTTTGGGTCTTGCTATGAAATACGACTTCAGCGTTGGCCTGGTTCCCATGCATACACAAAAAAGTCTGACAAGGTGTTATGCCCTTCCTGGAAAAACTGACGCGGTTATCGATTTAGCGTTGCGACAGGATGCCCAGGTTATGGATCTCATATTGTGCAATCAACAACTCCTGCTGTTTAAGGCAACGATGGGTCGACTCCCTCTGATGGATTCCTCAGGTGATATCAGTCGGTTGAGTATAGTAGTGCAAGCGCTGAAAAAATTTATCGGCATTGAATTGCTCACTTTTAATTTCACTACATCCAGCCAAAAGAAGATCAAGACAGCCGCATGTGGGTGTATGATCGTTCAACACCACGAGGGAACTATTGCCTCCAGGTTGATATCCCACGACGGTTCTTTCACGGATGGAAAGATATCACTGCTTGTTTCCGCACCCCTTTCAATCATTCAATATTTGAAATTCCTCGAACAATCCCTCAAACGCACTGTCAGGCATAAATCTATCCCCAGTACCATTGGATATATCAAAAGTGCTAGGATCGATATTGAATCGGAAAGGGAGCTTGACGTGCTTGTTGATGGTGAGACTGCAACAAAGACTCCGCTCCATTGTGAAACCATACCGAAAGCAGTACGTATCAATATTGGAACAAGGCTCCGTGAAAAATACATAAGAGCCCAACCGTCAAAAGAAAGAATCAATATCGACAATCTTCCCAGGGGGAAAGAGCTGCTTAGAACAAAAATGAAAACCATTCCGTTTTTTCCTTATGCCTCTGAAGAGCGCTTTCGCGATCTGTTTATTGCGCTGCGCGAGGATGCAAGTATAAATCCTGCTTATATCGTATTGATGGTACTCAGTACCATGCTGGCGACTGTGGGACTTTACTTGGACAGTGCCGCCGTGGTCATTGGAGCCATGCTGCTGGCACCTTTGATGTCGCCCATAGTTTCCCTTGCCATGGGCCTGCTGCGGCAGGACAGAAGTCTGTCAAAAAAATCCGCAAAAAAAATTATAATCGGCATCATCATAGCCCTGCTGGCAGCAGCATTAATCACCCTGTTATTCCCTCATAAACCCTTGACGGACGAGATGGAGGGGCGGCTGAGTCCAACATTGCTTGACCTTGCGGTGGCCATCATTGCCGGGATTGCCGGCGCCTATACTAAATCATTCAAGGAAATTCTTCAAAGCCTTGCCGGCGTGGCGATTGCGGTTGCCCTGGTGCCTCCTTTGGCCGTTGCCGGCATCGGAATCGGACGGGGGGATTTTTATTTTTTTAGTCAGGCATTTTTGCTCTTTACCACCAATCTGATAGGCATTATCCTGGCTGCCACGTTTACTTTCAGGGCGCTCGGCTATTCAGCGGTAGTTCGCGACAAGCGGAGCATAGGGCTTGTGGCACTTTTTCTGGTGCTGATTACGATTCCCCTTTACCTCTCCTATAACCAAATTGTCGAAAAAATTGTTTTTGAAAGGAGCTGGCAGCAGGAACGGTTTTTAGTCAATGGAAAATATCTTATTGTCCAAAAAGCCAATCTGACTCGCTACAGAGACCAAGAGGTGATCGAAATGGACATAATGACACGGGAACCTTTAACAGTAAAGGATCTGGCTCAGTTCCAAATAAAAATTCAAGCTAATTTTACTAAAAAACTGATTATCAGGGCAAGAACTATCTATGTTCCATAGGGGTATGATGAAACGATTAATCCATCTTGCAATTCTTATTGCATCAGTATTTCTGTTCAGCGGATGCGATCAGCCATCTGCTATTCAACCAAGCGGCAAAAAGATTAAAGTTGGAATCATC